>CAZPCG010000190.1:0-3705 GCA_964584875.1 uncultured Spirochaetota bacterium | reverse complement strand
ATCGCAAAGAGGCATTAACAAAAGAAATCAGCCTTTCGGGAGTCAAGATCGAAGAAAAAAAGCGTTACCTTATTGATGGCGAGATATTGAAGAAGCACCTTTCGGAGTTCAAAGAAGTATTTGATGGTTTGAAACCCGATGAGAAAGAACGGCTCATCAGGCTCCTAGTACGAGAGCTCACCTTCTATGGGGATAAAATAAAAATAAGTCTGTGGGACTTACCCCAAACAGACTTATCTTTAGAGGCCGTCATCTCAAAGTGGCAGTACGCTGAGAGACAGTTAATGCTCCCCCGGCCGGACTCGAACCAGCGACCCGCTGATTAACAGTCAGCTGCTCTACCAACTGAGCTACAGGGGAATACTACTTAAATAGCAACAATACTGAAATATATACAAATACTCCCTATCGTCAAGTCAAAATATAGTGATTTAACCAGCTCCGGGTATAATACAATAGCTACTCACGGCACCTGAAGCGTAGAAGCGCGGCGATGTGATCAAGCCCTTCCATCAATGCGAGACCCTTTACTATCCTCACCTCGGCCCCCTGATGGATAGCCTCATCAATGGCTTCATTCACGACATCTGACAGGTGCAAAAGCTCATCCCTGCTGCCTCCAGGCTCATCGCCTTCACGATACAAAAGCCCACCTTCCCTTTCCATATAGCCGGGGCTTGTATAGCCTTCCTCGATAACAAGAACGCTCACCGCTGCCATTGAAAGGGCCTCAAGCACTTTTTTCAACCCATTGCAGGCATACCCATCCCTCAACAGTTGCTCACGTATCCTGCTCACCAGGTCCCTGTCAAGCTGTCTGAACTTCTCCTCGCAGATTTCTCTCACCGCCGCAAGCACATCCCTCTCTCTTGCATTGAAGGGAACATTGATGAATCCAGCAAACCTCTCCCTGAGGTATGGGTGCATGCTTGTGTGAAATGACTGCCTGACCTTTTCATCACCTCCGAGCACAATGTAGTCGGCTTCCGATTTCATGAATAGACCGAGCACTGCCTCAGAGGCCTCACGCAGGAATTTACTGAGCTCCGTTTCCCTCCTGTTCTGAATTTTCTTTTCATTGATGAAAATATAGGCATTCGAGCGTGAGCTGAAGGTGCTTGTGGTGAAAAGATCGAGCTCTTCCTTGATCCTTTCCCCGTACACCTCAAAGACGCGAAGCTTGTCCTTCTTGAAGAGAAGAGCGATGTAGCGTTTCTTAAGGCGCAGAATCGCAAAAAGCGGCTTTGTGTAAGGAATATGATCAACTATAAGCCTGTCTTTGACTGGCTCTTCGAGTTGATAAACCTGGAAAAAACCGTTCCTCGAAGAAGAGAACAGTGCAAGGCCCTTGTAATCGTGACCTCGCACGGCATCAACGTATGATGAGAGCTTCTCAAAATCATCCAAAACCGACTGATGCTCATCCCGCGATAGCTTCTCCTTTTCAAGCTTTTCCCTGCTTTCACGGATGAGTGTCTTTATGTTTTTCAAATACTCCTCTTTTGGGTAGTGTGAAGGATCAACATCGATGTACAGGCTTGTAACCGGCAGTTCATTGAACCGGTAGCGAAGAACAGCTTCAATCTGATCCCGTGTTATAAGCATGGTCCCCTCCTTCTACTGCAATGAGGATATTAATATTATAAACCATTTTGAGAAGATTTTTCAAGCTCGACATTCCCCTATTACTAAAATATAATAGATATTAGGATGAAAAAAAGGTGCTATAACATCCCGGTTGCATGCCTTATTGTGGCGGCCGCAGTGTTTCTCGCAGGAAAGGCTGGCCTCCCCTATTTCCAGGAGAACTGGCCCACGTATATGGGTAATCAGTACCTCACCGGAAACAACGACGGCATTATACCGGAGGGCGGGGACATCCTGTGGAAGTTTCGCCCGCAGGGCAGGGTGTACAATCCGGTCGGCATCAATGACAGGGTATACGTCGTCTCAACCGATAATTATCTATACTGCCTTGACATGAGAGACGGCTCCGTCATCTGGAAGTTCAAATCCGAGGGTGCCCTGACACGGATGGTTGTGGTGCACGAAGGCCGGGTCTATCTCCCTTCAATGAGGTTCCTTTACTGCCTGGATGCAAAAACGGGCGAGGTTTTATGGGCACGGCGTGACCCAAGCATCGGCTTCTACGGTACACCCACGGTCGCACAGGGAAAGATATTCTACGGAAACAGGAAGGGGTTCTACGCCCGGGAGCTCAAAAACGGGCACCTTGTATGGGAGAACAGAAACATCTACACATACCACGGCTTCCCATCTTACTGGAACGGCATGGTATATACGGTTTCAAAGGAGTTCCAGCAGGAGAGTGCACGGCTTGTAGCCCTCGGTGAGGAAAACGGCTCAATCCGGTGGCAGGTCGAGCTTGAGAATGTTTCCAATATCTACTCCCCCGTAGTGTACCGCGAGCGGATATTCCTCGCCTTCGGCAACAGGATCGCTGTGTATGACGCAACTTCAGGGGAAAAGCTCCTGGAAACGGTTTTTCTCTCCCCGGTCGCCTCAAACCCGGTGTTCAGCCAGGGCAGCATCTTCCTCTCACTTGCCGAAGGGACCATCATCAAGATCGACCCGGAGACAGGTAACTGGGGACCGCTGTACAGAGTGCCGTACGCCACGCAGTTTGCAGTTGTGGGGAGCTACCTCTTCATACCGGTGAAGGATTCTGCAGGCGGCTTTGCAGTTGTAGACGCTGCAAGCGGGAAGGAAGAGCGACGGATACGGCTTGGCGAGGGCGAACCCACCTCCATTACGGTGAGCAAAGGCATAGCCTTCGTTCCCTCGCTCAGCACGCTCGTGGCAGTCGGGAAGGGGAAGTTTATCGGGCTGGTTTCGGTCAAGCCGGAGGAGGCGGGCGATGAAGGAGAAGAGCAGGCTGAGCCTGCGCGTGGCAGCGAAACGGCGCTGCCTGTTGAGATTCCGCCTCCAGCAGGAACAGCAGCAGAAGCTTTTCCCGAAACGGAATCGCTTGATACAGGTGAAGTGGAAGCGGGTGCCGAATCCGGACCTGCTCAGGTGGCGGGTACAGGTGTGATAGAATCGTTGCCTGCTCAGGAGGCGGGTGCAGGTGGGGCAGAGGCAGTGCCTGCACCACCGCAAGCTCCGAGGAGGTTTGAGGAGCCCTTAGCTCCGGTTACTCCTGGCGAAGCGGAAAAGGGTGTCATCAGGGGCACCGTCCGTGAGCAACAGAGCGGGCGCCCCCTGAGCGGCAGGGTTGAAGCGACCACAAGGCTTGCTGACGGCGCTCTCCGGTGGACTGCACGGGAGTTCATGGGCGGCCTCTTTGAAATCGAGGTCCCGAGGAAGGGGGAAACCGACCTCATCATCTCTGCAAAGGGATATACTTTCGAAACCATCGCACTCCCCAATGAGAAGGCGATTGACGACCTCTCGCTGCAGCCACTTGAACTAGAGCTTTCACGGGCGGCAAAGGGCGAGCAATTCAGCGTGGAAAGCCTCCACTTCAGGGTGGAGAGCGCAAACCTCGAGCCGAATTCAATCCCTGCACTGCAAAACCTCTACCAGATGATGATGGAAAACCCCGCAATAATAATAGAGATTGCGGGGCACACCGACTCAACGGGCCCGGCGGATCTCAACATGAGGCTCTCCGAGCAACGGGCGGCCGCGGTTGCCGACTGGCTCATTAAAAACGGCATCTCTTCGACGAGGATCACCGCCCGC
>CAZPCG010000189.1:0-4999 GCA_964584875.1 uncultured Spirochaetota bacterium | reverse complement strand
ATTCCTGAAGGAGATCTACACCGCTGTGATCGAGGCAGGTGCAACCACCATCAACATCCCGGATACAGTTGGATACACGACCCCCGGGGAGTACTGCAAACTGATAAAGTATCTCCTGAAAAACATACCGAAAATCGGGGGGGTTGTGATCAGCGTGCACTGTCACAACGATCTCGGGCTTGCAACTGCAAACACACTCGAAGCCCTGAAGACCGGCGCGCGGCAGGCCGAGGTTGCAGTGAATGGACTGGGGGAGCGGGCAGGTAACGCTTCCTTCGAAGAGGTGGTCATGGCCCTGAAGACGAGGAAGGACCAGTTCGGGCTATTCACCGATATCAAAACAGAGCAGATATATCATCTGAGCAAGACAATTGTCACCTTTACGGGCATTCCTGTACAGCCGAACAAGGCGATCGTCGGTGAAAATGCCTTCGCCCATGAAGCGGGCATACATCAGGACGGCATTATCAAGAACAGGATGACCTACGAGATCATGAGGCCGGAATCGATCGGGAGGCAGAAGTCAGCCCTCGTGCTGGGGAGGCACTCGGGTAAACACGGCCTTGGTGCAAGGCTGAAAGAGCTTGGCTACACGCTGAGCGAGAGGGATTTTAAAAAGATCTTCGAAAAGTTCATTGAAATCGCCGACAAAAAGAAGGAGGTTTTTGACGAAGACCTTCTTGCGATAGTTGAGGAAGAGCTCAATATACTGCCCGAGACATTTTCGCTCGTGTACTTCAGCGTCGTAACTGGAAACAGGACAATTCCAACTGCGACGGTGAAGTTGAAGAAGCAGGCGGAGTTCTTCCAGGAGGCGGCGACCGGGGACGGCCCCGTTGATGCCGTGTACAAGGCAATAGAAAAGATCACAGACACTCCAGTCAAGCTCCTGAGTTACTCGATCAACGCTGTGACCCGTGGAAAGGATGCAATGGGGAGTGTTACCATCTCGGTTGAGCGCAACAACAAGATCTACCGGGGGTACGGGGTGGCAACCGACGTTATCGAAGCCTCCGTTCACGCCCTCATCAATGCTATAAACCGGATTCACTACGATAGTACCGGGTAGTATTGCTGCCTTAGCCGTTATTGCTGCCTCGGGCAGCCTCTGGAGGTTATTAGAATATGGATCGTCCAGAAAATTATTACCTGGATTAAGTAGATAAGGAAATACTAAATGGTCATTGCGAGGCGAAGCCGAAGCAATCTCACAAAATATCAAGTAACTCTCATTATAACAGGGATTTCTTCGTCAGTCGCCTTCGGCGCCTTACTCGCAATGACAGCCCCTTTATCCTTACTCGATATAAAATCGGATTCAGTGTGAGGAAAAAGCATGGTAAAGATTTATGACACAACGCTGAGGGACGGAAGCCAGGGCGAGAGGGTCACATTCTCAAGCGAAGACAAGGTTAAGGTGGCAAAAGAGCTCGACGACTTCGGCATACATTACATCGAGGGGGGGTGGCCCGGCTCAAACCCAAAGGACATTGCCTTTTTTACGAAGATAAAGAGCATCAGGTTCGAGAATGCAAAGATCTGCGCCTTCGGTAGCACAAGAAGAGCAAAGAACCGGGCTGATGAGGACCCAAACCTCCGAGCCATCGTTGATACAGGTGTTGGGGTTGCGACTATCTTCGGAAAAAGCTGGGACCTCCACGTAGCCGATGCACTGCAGATTTCGCTCAAGGAAAACCTTTCTATGATAGAGGACTCCATCGCATATTTAAAGGAGCAGGGCCTTGAGGTTTTTTACGATGCTGAGCACTTCTTTGACGGTTACATGGGGAATCCGGATTACGCCCTCGAAACCCTCCAGGCCGCATGCAGGGGCGGGGTTGATGTCATTATACTTGCCGACACCAACGGAGGCACCCTCCCCCACGAGGTAGGTGCGGTATTCAGGGCGGTGCGAAGGAGGATCAAGGCCCCTCTGGGGATCCACGCCCACAACGATTCGGAACTTGCCGTTGCCGTGACCATCGAGGCAGTAAACCAGGGCGCAGTCCAGGTGCAGGGCACCATCAACGGTTACGGGGAGCGCTGCGGCAACGCCAACCTCTGCACAATCATCCCCATTCTCAGCCTCAAGATGGGAATAGACTGCATCCCCGGGGAAAACCTCCGAAAGCTCTGCGAGGTCTCCCGCTACGTAAGCGAGCTTGCAAACATGGCCCATGACCTGAAGATGCCATTCGTTGGGGAAAGCGCCTTTGCGCACAAGGGAGGCATGCACGTAGACGCCATGATGAAAAACCCAAAGACTTACGAGCACATCGACCCTGAACTTATCGGGAATGTGAGGAGGGTGCTCGTCTCAGACCTCTCCGGCAAGGGCAATATCTACTACAAGGCCTCCCAGTTCGGGATTGACCTGAGCAGCATGGAAGAGCATTCGAAAAAAACGCAGGAGATACTGAAGAAGCTGAAGGAGCTGGAAGACTCCGGCTACCAGTTTGAGGGGGCTGAGGGCTCCTTTGAAATACTCCTCAAGAAATTGATCAAGAAGTGGAACGACTACTTCTCCCTGGAAGGCTTCAGGGTGATCACCGAGAAGAGAGGGCCCGACCATAGACCGTTTTCCGAGGCAACCATAAAGGTGATTGTAGACGGTGAAAAGGAGCATACTGCAAGTGAAGGGGTGGGCCCGGTGAATGCCCTCGACAGGGCGTTGAGAAAGGCCCTCACCCTCTTCTACCCAACCCTGCGGGAGATGAGGCTTGTGGATTACAAGGTGCGGGTACTTGAAACGAACAGGGCCACGGAGGCGTCGGTGCGCGTTTTAATCCAGAGCACGGATGGAACCGATGTGTGGGGAACCGTGGGCGTTTCTCGCAACATCGAGGAGGCAAGCTGGCTTGCCCTGGTCGACTCAATCTCCTACAAGCTCATGAAGGACGAGAAGGCGGGAAAGAAGATCAAGAGGAAATCGGACCCTTCAGAAACCTGAAATCTCGGTCCTGTCAATGATATCATCCTGAACAGCCCTGTCCAATTCGATAAAAAATGCGCTGTATCCGGCTACCCTGATTATCAGCCCCTTATGCCTTTCGGGTTCCTTCTGTGCAGCACGCAGGGTGGCGGCGGAGACCACGTTAAACTGCAAATGCCAGCCGCCCAGATTGAAGTAGGTGCGTATCAAACCGGCTAAATTCTTCTTCCCGGTATCACCTTCAAGCAGCTCTGGCGTAAACTTCATGTTCAGGATTGTTCCATTGGTTATTATCTCGTGGTCCAGCTTGGCTACGGATTTTGCTATTGCCGTTGGCCCTCTCAAATCACATCCATGAACCGGCGCAACGCCATCGGAGAGAGGCCTTCTGCTGAGTCTTCCATTGGGCAGGGCACCCACATGCAGTCCAAGAGGCACATTAGCAGAAACCGAATATACCCCAGGCCGGTATACTCCACCCCGGGTGTTTCGGTACCGGGAGACTTTTTCGCAGTATATTTTTACAACCTCACATGCTAAATCATCCACATAATCATCATCATTTCCCCATTTCGGCGCCTTTGTAATCAGCATTTGCCTGAGCGGTTCTTTGCCTTCGAAATTCGCCTCGAGCGCTTCAATCAGCTCTGCCATAGTTACTCTCTTCTCTTCAAAAACGAGCTTCTTAATGGCTGCAAGGGAATCTGCAACATCTCCCAGACCAACCGCCTGAGGACCGGTAAAATTATACCTTGCTCCTCCAGCGGTAACATCGAGACCTCTTTGGAGGCAATCATCTATTACAAGGGAAAAGTATGGAAGAGGGTATGCACTGGCGTGAGCTCTCTCTATCACATTCAGTGCCGTAACCATCTCCCGGACATAACATTGAACTTGAAGCTTAAAAGCTTCCATTACATCTTCTGTGCTACCAAATCCTGTGGGATCGCCGGTTTTCGGCCCGATCTGCTTGCCGCTTAATCTGCACTTACCATCATTCAGGGCAAGCTCAAGAGCCTTGCCGATGTTTGACATTGCAGCATTGGTCATGCCATTGCAGTGAGGAGGTACTGCCTCGACACAACCGGATATGCCGTAATTCCGCGCATCATTCAGCGGCACGCCGGTGGACAATAATACAGGTATTGCCACATTATCATTGAAAAATTCCGGTTTCGTCCTTCCGGAGCCTGCGACCCCTACGGCCTTTATCATGAAATCCTCCGGGGTAGCGGGATGAATACGCACGCTGAGGTTCGGCTGAGATAGTCTTGTATGCGCTTCTGCATCAAGGCACATGAAGGAAAGCTCATTCGTCGCATCCATTCCCTCACTGTCCTGTCCCCCCAAAACAACATTTTCAGAAATTGAGAATCCTGCATAGTACTTGGCGCACTCGTAATCGTAGGCCCGCATTATCTCAGTAAATTTTATCCAGAGACACTCCAGCAACTCCTGAGCTTCCTGGGGGGTCATTGATCTTTGCTGGATGCTTCTCCGATAGTATGGATACATGTATTGATCAAATCGACCCGGAGAAACCGCAAGGCCGTCCTGTTCAATATACAAAAGCAAATGAGTAAACCAGAAAGACTGAACGGCTTCCCTAAAATTACGTGCAGGATAAGCTGGAACCCTTCTGCAGATTTCTGCGATCATCTCAAGCTCCCTTTTCCAGCGCCGGTCTTTCTCAATCGCTTCAAGCCTTTCGGCTTCCCTGGCATAACGCTGGGCCCAGTTTATTATTGCGTCGCAGATAATTAGCTCTGCTTCGTAAAACTTCAGCCTGGGACCCTGCCCCGTATCGGTAAGATCCAGCTCACCAATCATCTTTTTTACTTCACCCTTAACCTGTAAGATTCCTTTAGCCAGGATCTTATCGTAATCCACAAGCACATGGCCGATACTGCCCGTCAAATGGATATCAACGGAGAAAATTTGATCTTCGAGCATGACCAGTTCCCTGGTCCTTGCCGGCATTGCAGCCAGAGCGATCTCTTTGATCGTTTTGCTTTTCCAGTAGGGTAAGATATCTTTCAAAAGCTCTTTTTTAATCTCCGGCCTGAT
>CAZPCG010000188.1:0-5029 GCA_964584875.1 uncultured Spirochaetota bacterium | reverse complement strand
GATGTGGGGGCCAGAGAGGACATCTACGAAGTATTGTTGGAGATGAAAAAGAAGGGCATTTCAATGATCCTGGTAAGCGACGAGCCCAAAGAATACTCCATACTCTGCAATAAGATAATGTTCGTCATGGATGGTGGAATTCAAAAAGTTCTCGGGCCCGAGGAGTTCAGAAAGGTTATGTCAACGTGAATAATCAGAACAGAAAAAAGATAATACCAGCAATCATAACACAAACGTTGAAGATGCACCCGGTTATTATTGTTTTTCTGGCTCTATTGGTGATTTTTGGAAGCATATATCCGGGAAGGTTTTTCAGCCCCATAAACTTTCAGTCTATTATCAGACAGTTTGTAACACTTGTTCTGTTTGCGCTCGGCCCCTCATTTGTGGTGTTGACCGGCCGCCTGGACCTGTCGTATGTCGGCGTTTGGATGCTGGGAGGCATCCTTTTGTGGCTGCTCAAGCCGATATTGGGGATGTTCTCAATCATTATGATCCCCATAGTGGGAATAGCGACAGGGCTTTTCATTGGCGTGATACAAACCAAGGCGAAAATACCATCCTTTATATTGACCTTGAGTTTACTGGTGACATACACGGGATTGGCAGCCCTGATCGCAGAGGGATATCCCCGGGCTGTTGCGGGATACGAGTTCATAACTGCGCCCTTGATACGCCTTATTCCCACGACCTTTTTATGGTCCATCCCCATGATCGCAGCCGCCATATTTCTCATGAAATGTACGAGAATATGCGTATATTTGACCGCTATTGGGTCGAATGAAGAAGGAGCTCGATTAGCCGGAATAAATGTCGATAAGTACAAGATCCTGGCTTTCACCTTGAGCGGTGTGTTTACGGGTACAGGAGCGATTATCCTGTTCCAGCATCTTGGCGGTTCGGCCGCGGTAGAGCTCAGGCTGAATATGATTGTTTGGCCGCTGGTGGCTATTGTCCTGGGTGGAACGCCGCTTACAGGGGGAAGCGGTGGTCCCCAAAGAACCTTACTCGGTGCACTAACGTTTACCGTATTTTACCGCGGTTTGTACCTTTCGGCGCTGCATCCCACCATGGTAACACTGCTTGTAGGAGTATTGCTGATTGTCTCCATTATTATAAGTTCAAGAGGATTAAAGGGAGTGACGGTCACATGATTCGAGAAAAGTTGATGACCAGACCAGGCCTTTCTCTGGAATGGCTTCGGAGTAACATGAACACAGTTGGACCGATAATCTTTGTGATTGCTGTTGTGGCTATTTTCCAGATAATAAACCCATTCTTCCTCCGCTATCGGGGAATAATAACTCTAGTATATGCCATGTCGTATTTCCTTATAGCCGCCTGCGGATTGACCTTTGTCATTATAACGGGGTCCTTTGACTTCTCAGTGCCGAATATGCTGAAGCTTTCAGCCCTTATATGTGCATTGTACATCGAGAGGATCGGGTTACTGGTGATTCCGCTGGCTTTGCTCGTATGCCTGGGGTTCGGGTTCATTAACGGAGTGTTTCTCGCTAAGTTCAAGGTTCCATCTTTTTTAGCCACGCTTGGAATTTCAATTGTCCTGGAGGGAATAGCGTGGTATCTCTCAAAAGGCCACCTCCAATTAATGCGCAATGAGACATTCAGAAGTCTTGCAACCACCTTCATAGGGGGTTTGCCCTCCATATTCTACTGGGGTATGGGCGTTTGGATTATTTGCACTTTCGTGGCTCTCTCCACTGCATTCGGGAGACGCACGTACGCAGTAGGAGGAAACCTGGAAGGGGCCGGGCTCTCTGACATAAACGTTGCATGGCACAGAATTTACGTTTTCATGCTCAGTGGATTTCTCTCCGGGCTGGCAGGTGTTATGTACATGTCACAGATGGGCGGCGGGTCTGTGAAAATCGGGGCTGATATGGCTATACCGCTTTTTGCAAGCGTGGTCGCGGGCGGAACAGCCCTCACAGGAGGTGTGGGTGGTCCGCATAGAACATTGCTGGGAGTGATCATTATAACATGGATTCAAGCCGGGATGGCAATGCTTGCAATCGGCAGCGATGTTCAGATGGTAACATTCGGCTTAATCGCCATAGGAATGAGCATAGCCACGATAGACAGGAAGAGAATAAAGATCGTTAAGTAAAAACTACCCGCTTACTCAGCAACAACTGAGAGCAAAGCCTATGTTTTTTGACACACTCCAATTTATAACCAGCGGCAAAAATTCTTGTAAAAAAAGATCAAAAATCAAGGGAACAAGGAAATATAATAATCGATAAAGGAGACACATGTATGGAACTGAAAATCGATAACAAAACTGCACTGGTTACTGCTTCAACGGGAGGTATTGGCCTTGAAATCGCCCGGTATTTAGCTCACGAAAGGGCAACCGTTATTATTAATGGCCGTACATCTGAGACTGTCTCCCATGCATGTGAAGATATCTATTCGGAATACCCTGATGCAAAGCTTTTACAACTGGTTGCGGACAATAGTACCGCAGAAGGATGCAAAAAGACAATCAAAGAACATCCTCACATTGATATATTGGTCAACAATCTCGGAATTTATGAATCAGTTGACTTCTTCGACACCAAAGACGCACAATGGCAGCACCTCTTCGAGGTGAATGTTCTCAGCGGTGTTCGTTTGAGCAGGCATTATCTCAAAGGAATGCTGTCACGGAATAGTGGGCGAATAGTATTTATTTCTTCTGAGTCTGCGATAAATTCTGCTCCTGAAATGGCACATTACAGTGCGACCAAGCTCATGCAGCTTTCTGTTTCTCGTAGTTTGGCTGAATTGACAAAAGGAACAAATGTAACTGTAAACTCTATTATGCCAGGTTCAACGAAGACAGCCGGTGTTGAAAAATTCATTCAAGACGTTTTCCCAGGAGTTGAATATGAAGCTGCTGAGAAACGCTTCATGAATGAAAACCGCCCGACTTCATTAATCGGCCGTCTGATCCGTCCTGAAGAAGTTGCCGTCTTTGTGGCATTTGTGTGCAGTCCTCTCGCATCGGCTATCAATGGTGCATGCCTGCGGGTTGATGGAGGGCTTATCCGTAGTGCTGTGTAAAAGGCACAAAGTTATGGAAAGATTAAGGAAGAGATATATGAATATGAAGGGCAAAGCATTGGAGGGGAAGGTTGCAATTGTTACAGGAGGTGCATCCGGGATAGGAGAGGCTGTAGGAAAGATATTCGCTGAGAATTCTTGCAAGGTGATTTTAATCGATAAAAACAGGGATCGATTGGAGAAAGTCGTCGAGGAAATAACAAAGAAAGGTAGCAGATGCAGGGGAATTTACGCCGATGTTTCTGTCGAGTCGCAGGTTAGGGAGCTCTTTCAGGATGTGATGAAGGAATACGGGAGAGTTGATATTCTCGTAAACAGCGCAGGTCGGGATTCTCTTTCGCCTCCCATTACCGAGGTCACCCTGGAGGAGTGGGAAAAGACAATCGATTCAAACCTCAAGGCTGTATTCTTATGCTGTAGAGAAGCCTTTGCAATCATGGAAAAGCAGGGCGGAGGAAAAATAATAAACATGGGTTCGACATCCGCAAAGCTCGCCGCCGGTCCTGGGCATAGCCCTTACAGGGCTTCAAAACACGGCATGATGGGGCTCAGCAAGAACCTGCTCAGGGAAGGGATGGATAAAAATATTAACGTTACTGTGATAAATCCCTCCCATGTTAAAACGCCGATGACTGAAATCATCGATAAGGGTCTATACGATGAGAACATACCAGCGTATGTGGAAGGATGGCTCGATGAAAAAGAAAAGCGGGAAGGAATTTATGAAAGCTGTATTGATGTGGAGAATGTAGCTGAGATTGTTCTATTCGTTGCTACAAGGGATAGCAGTGTGACGATTCCACAAATTGCAATATATCCAACTCATAAGATACCCAGGTATGGTATGGAGGTTTGAGGGAGGGAACATGAAGAAGAAGTATGTTATGGCCATTGATCAGGGAACAACTGGTACCAGGGTAATACTGTTCAATCACAATGGTGAGATCCATTCAATGGCCTACCGTGAGATCAGGCAGATTTATCCAAGCCCGGGCTGGGTCGAGCACAATCCGAATGAAATCTGGCAGACTGTCCTTACATGTGCGGAAGAAGCGTGCAAGCAGGGAAGGGTCAAACCCGGGGAGATCGCTGCTATCGGGATAACCAATCAGCGTGAGAGCACCATCCTCTGGGAAAAAGACACGGGGCGGCCAATTTACAACTCAATCTGCTGGCAATGCCGGAGATCTGCAAACATCTGCGATAATTTGAAGAAGAAAGGTTACGAGAGCTCTATTACGAAGAAAACGGGCCTCGTTATCGACGCATATTTTTCTGCTACAAAAATCATGTGGATTATGGATAACGTTGAAGGCGCCAGGAGCAAGATTGAGAATCGGAACATATGCATGGGGAATATAGATTCCTGGATCATCTGGAACCTCAGTAAAGGCAGGTACCACGTCACCGATTATTCCAATGCATCCCGCACGCTGCTGCTGAACATCCATACCCTTTCCTGGGACGAAGAGATCCTAGCCTGGACTGGAATTCCCAGGCACATCCTTCCCACACTGAAACCATCCAGCGGGGTCATGGCTGAGACCGACCCCGATATTTTTTTCGGAGTGGCTGTTCCCATAGCCGGTGTGGCGGGAGATCAGCAAGCAGCAACCTTTGGACAAACCTGCTTTAAACCTGGAATGGCGAAAAACACCTATGGAACTGCACTTGCACTTATGATGAACGTTGGAGAGCAGCCAGTTCCCTCCAGGCACGGACTTACCACAGATCTCGCCTGGAAAATTGGAGACAGGGTGGAATACGCACTGGAAGGGGTCATATTCATCGGCGGAGCCGCTATCCAGTGGCTGAGAGATGGTTTGAAGATAATCAGCAACTCTGCAGAATGCAGTGAGCTTGCCGAAAAAGTTCCAGATACCGGTGGCGTGTACCTGGTACCTGCTTTCACGGGGATATGTGCACCCTACTGGGATATGTACGCCCGGGGCACCATCGTGGG
>CAZPCG010000187.1:0-5029 GCA_964584875.1 uncultured Spirochaetota bacterium | reverse complement strand
TGAGCCCATCAACAGCCCACCGTACACCGTCCTTCCTGCTCACCCCGGGATGCGCTTGCCCGGCCGTTACCCTCACCATCTCTGCGCCAACCGCAGATGCCGCTTCAATATCCAGTTCCAGTTCCCTCATCTGTCGTTTCCTCTCAACGGGATCAGGGTGAGTAAAATCAGGATAGGTGTTGAAAACAGCAACCGGTATGCCTGCCGAGCCGGCCCTGCTTACCGACTGGATTTCTCTCCTTGCGGCCTCAAGGTATTCTCTACCCCGATTTTTAAAGAAGAGGATGCTGAGATCGATGGCGTCCAGGCTGCAGTCAGCCGCAAGCTGTGCCCATTGCCCGCAGCTCATCCTACCATCGATGATATCACTGAAGAACGAGACCGGGAGGCAGCTCAGCCTCATCCTGTAACCCTCCCTAACTCAATTTTTGGGGATGTTCCATTCTCCTTCTCGAAAGCTTCATCCACCTTGTATATGCCTTCTTCATCGCTTCGAGCAGGGGGAGCTCCACTCCGGAGAGGAATCGTATGAGGGCGCCGCCCGCCGTGCAGACATAACCGATTTTGTCGGTATCGATGAATCTGGATGCCGAGGTTATAGTATCGCCGCCGCCTATGACACTGTACCCTGCTGCACTTGATACCGCTTTCCACAGCTCCCCCGTTCCCCTTGCTGAAACCTCATTTTCGTACACCCCGGGCGGCCCATTGACAAAAATAGTCCCGGCTCGACCGATGATCTCGCCATACCTTCTTACCGTCCTCTCCCCGATATCA
Organism: uncultured Spirochaetota bacterium; assembly: GCA_964584875.1. Classification (GTDB taxonomy): domain Bacteria; phylum Spirochaetota; class B62-G9; order B62-G9; family DRHN01; genus CAZPCG01. Next base: position 4,252 of record CAZPCG010000187.1, on the reverse strand, counting down.
ACGATCAGCCCATCGGCTGGAAGGTCTGAAACCTCGACCTCCTTTCTCCTGCCACCAGCTTCCACGGCAATATCAATCGGCACCACCACTTTTCCCGGGTAAGCTGAAAGGTACTCCCTCGCATCATCGATGAAGCGGTCAAGGGAGCGGTCCCTGATGAAGCTCTCGCTCGGGGACCCCAGGATTACACCCTCTGCCATGAGCATGACCTGCCCTGTGACACCTGCGGTGAGTATATAATCCGCCGCCCCTGAAGAGAGGGCCTGGCGCATCATTCCGAAGGCATCGGCAATCCTCAACCCTCCGAGGAGAAATACGCATGGACGCCGCGGACTCTCCAAAACGGCCTCGAGCGCCTCCACCTCTTTGACCAGTAGCTTCCCTGCCGCAGAAGGCAGAAGCTCCTGGAAGGCAACCATCGAGGGAGATGCCCTGTGGGCAGCGGCGAATGCATCGTTCACGTAGTAATCGAAGAGAGGTGCAAGGTTTTTTACAAGGTAGCACCCTCTCATCTCCTCGGGGGTCAGTTTGACATCCCGCTCGAAGGTGGATACCTCCTCGCAGAGGTAGCGGAGATTGTCAAGCAGGAGCATGTCACCCATTCTGAGGGACTGTATCTTTTGCCGGGCTGCAGGACCGGCCACGTCATCGATAAACATGACCTTCTTTTTCAGCAGAGCCTGCAGCTTCTCTGCGTGCTCATGCAGGCTGGTCAATTTGTGATAGTCTTCTGTATCCCCCTGGTGGGCGATGATTGTAAGTTTTGCCCCTGCCCCGTTGAGGTATTCAATGGTCTGAATGCTCTTTTCAATCCTCTGGGTGTTCGTGACCCTCTTTGTTTCCGGATCGATCGGGGAGTTTATATCGACCCTGAGAAGGACGCGCTTTCCACGAAAATCAAAATCATCCAGGGTAAGCATCTCCGTCTTCGGCATTATCAACCTCCCTCTTATAAAAATCCGTTATCCCTCACCGCAGCCCGAGATAGCCGTTCGTCTTCCCCACCGCCTCAAGCCTGTCGGTTTGCATTTCCATCACCGCCCGTATGCCGTCGATGGTTTCCGGGATGACCACCGCCTCCTGGGGTATATTGATCGCAAACATGATATCCCTCTTCGACATCCCCATACATTCCCGCCAGACCCCGATCTCATACATATCACCGCGGGGATTTCCAAGGTCCCTGGCGTATCTAAAGAAAGCCGTGTTGGATTCGAAACCCTCCTCGATGCTCACCACCCGTATCCTCGGATGGTCTTCGAACTCCTTCAGCACATCCTTACAGGTGAAGCTCCTCTTCGGCGTAAGCACGAGGTTGATGATGTGCCCGTGGGTTACAGGCGCGTGCACCAGAAAACCTGTTGCGTGGATGTGGGGCATTATCAGCATCAGGTCGACGCACTGATGATTGGGCACCTTATCCACCATCAGCATGTCGACGATGCCCCTGTGCGTGTCGCCTGGATCCGCCACACGGCGGATTATCGTAATTGCGACCTTGTCGACACCGGCAGCCCGATCGATGCAGTCCACCGCTCTGATCAGCCCTGTAGTGTTGCATGAGGTGAGCTTCAGGTAGTCCTTTCCGAGACCCTTTTCATAGTTTGCGTACCCGTGAAAGAACACATCTGCAACATCGCTCTTCTCCCCTCCCTGGAAGATTGCCTTCTTCTTCATTTTCAGGTAAAGCTGTTTGTTCCTGATACCGACGCCGCCGGTGGTCGCATCGAGCATCACGTCAACGCTTGACACGAGCTCCTCGAGGGTTCCTGAAACGGGTATTCCTGCCCCCTCGAGATCCTTCCGCCGCTCAGGAAGAGCGCAGAAAAACCGATAGGGCATTCCCCTTTCCCTCAAGGCTCGAACAGCAAGGGTGGGGGCTATATCGGCAACCCCGACGAGCTCCATATCACCCTGAAGCGCAACCCCGTCGGCAAGCCGCTGCCCGATGACTCCATACCCGGCAACACCAACCTTCACCTCTGACATTGCATTGCTCCTGTTGAAAATATTCATACACGAGAAAGTATCGATCCTGACAGAGTATTTACCCTGTATGAAAAATGGCCTTTATAACCTCCTGGGGATTCTCTCTGATAAACTTCAGGGCCGCAGGTCCATCGGCAAGGGGAAAGCGGTGGCTCACTATGGGTTTCACCTTCAGCAAACCACGTGAGAGGTAATCCATGGCAACCGGCCAGAGAGAAGGCGCCCCGGTCGAGCCGCTGAGCCTGAGCTCTTTCCAGAGAAACATGTCCATCGGCAGACCGCTCATGGGGCCATGGGGTAAACCGAAGAGGTGCACCCTTGCAAATGTACCAGCAAGCGCCAGAGCTGACGCCATAGTCATGGATGTGCCGACCGCATCGATTACGACATTCGGCCCTCCTGAAAGCTTCCTGACCGCATCCTCCAGTTGGTTTTCAGTGGTGTTCACCACGAAGTCGGCCCCCAGTTGGGCACCCAGGGTAAGCCGCCGTTTCCTGTGCCCGGCAAGCATGACCCTGGAAGCCCCTTTCATCCTGGCAAGCTGCAGCATGACGAGACTCGATGGGCCGTCGCCGATGATGAGCACCCGGTCACCGGGTTGGATCCCCACCGCCTCGATGGCCGCCATGGAACAGTTAAGGATACAGCCGGCGCCCGCCTCGTCGAAGGAAACGGCATCGGGAAGCAGGTACAGATTGCGGGCGGGAACGGTTACATACTCAGCCCATCCGCCGTCCACATTGACCCCGAGCTCGCATGTTCCCCGTTCGCATTGTTGAACCAGCCCCAGCCTGCAGTTGATGCAGTTGCCACAGCCGAGGTAAGAATCAACCCCGACACGCCTGCCCAATAAAGACTGATCGACCCCCTCTCCCACAGCGACAACCTCCCCTGCAAACTCATGCCCGGGTACGAGCGGCGGTTTCGCCTGCGGGTGGCTGCCCGAGAGAATGTGGAGATCGGTCCCGCATATCCCCGCAGCCCTCACCATCAACAGGACCTCGCCTTGTACTGGTGAGGCAGTGCTCCTCTTCACCACCTCGACGGAGTCCTTCCCCATCCAGACTAACGCCCCGTACAGCGGCATCCTACCTCCCCCCCAGGCCTGACAGCTTTACAAAACCCTCAGCGGTAATGAGGTAATCATCCTCCAGGCGTGCACCCCACTTCTCGGAGTACAGCCCCGGCTCAAGGGTGATAGTCATTCCCTCCGCAAGAACGTACCTGGAGCCGGGGAGAATGTAGGGCGGCTCAAAAGCGGAGATGCCGATCCCATGCCCCGTATGATGTGGGAATGTTCCCTCTGCGGAGAGCAGTGTACGCGCAACATCGTCAACCGCCTGCGCCTCAACCCCTGGGCGCAGCAGCTTCTCCAGCTTCTTCCTCACTTCACCGAGGAGCTTTACGACCCTCATCCCTTCGGATGGAACGGGGTCTATCCATATGGTTCGGGTCGTATCGGCAAAGTAGCCGCCTGTGCGGGGAAGAAGGTCGACTATTGCACATTCACCCCTCGCCGCCCTATTCCTACCTGCAACACCCTCCGGGCTGCCGATACGCGAGGTATTCCTGCCGAAGAGAACGTCGGACCTGAGCTCGATCGGCTGTCCGGCTGCAGACTCCATGGCGGCCCGGCAGTGTGCCAGAAGCTGTATCTCTTCAACCCCCACCCTGAATGCACTGGCTGCCTTCTGTTGCCCGAGGTCTGCAATAGCAGCAGCCCTTTTCAGAAGTGATATCTCCTCCTCATCCTTTATCATGCGCAGGGAATCTACATCTCCCTCAATGTTTACCCATCCATTTCCAGAAAGTATGCCGAGCGCACCTGCCGCCTCCAGGGAGAGGTGGCATGGTTCAACACCAAGGGGTAGTTTCAGTTCCCTAAAATAGCCTTCTTCCAGAGCGCAGGCAGCGGTCGACAGTTTCGTATCCTCAGGAGCTTTATAAGAATAGGGCAGAAGCGACCCGGGAAAGCTTACAATCGAGTGAAGACGGGACTCCCCTTCGGGAATGACGAGGACCGGCTCCCCTGAAACCGGAAGGAAAAGCATTGCCGGCCCATGGCCCTGGCTAATCAGATGACCGGAGAGGTAAAAGAGATTGTCGGGGGAGCATACCAGCGCACCCCCAACCCCTTTCTCAAGTAATCTCCTCTGGAATTTAATGATTCGTCGCCGTATGCTTGATGGTGAGTAGGTACGCATTATCCGGATGAACCAAAATACAGAAGTTATTATGACCTTTTACAAATCGGGCACAAACC
>CAZPCG010000186.1:0-5069 GCA_964584875.1 uncultured Spirochaetota bacterium | reverse complement strand
GCAGCCCTTCCACCGAGACGGGCAACAGCAACCAGGGCTGTGGCAACATTCCCACCCCCCTGCATCTCAATACAATCTGTTTCGTTCTTCTCATCCTCAACAGGGTAATGGTCCATCATGCAGAGGAGATCAACAGCATGACAGCCAACCCCCACAACGTCGTACATTTCCAAGCCATTTCCGGGCATATGTCCTTTCCCCATCCCTTTCTGCGACATTCCTTTTTTTCTTGACAAAAAAATTGTACAGGTTACATTAATGTACACCAGATCTCAGGAGGAATCATACAGAAGCTTTTGTCTTAATAAAATACTAAAATAATATTTAAATAAAATCTTTTCCAGGATTTAAGAAAAAAGATAGATGAAAGAACGAGTAATAGCATCAAGGTCGAACATCATTATTCTTATAAGTGTAATTGTACTTCTTTTATTCTCACCTTAGGCAGCGGCACGTATCTATTCAGAACCCGCTGCCGGAGGCGGGTTTTTTTATTAGGGGAGGATCTATGCGAAGCGATGCAATGAAAAAGGGTACTGCACGGGCCCCTCACCGTTCCCTGCTCTACGCCCTGGGGCTCACTGAAGAAGACATTTCGCGTCCCTTCATAGGGGTCGTAAACCCGGCAAGCGAAATCATACCGGGACACATGCACCTTGATGCGATCGCCGCAGCGGTAAAAGCGGGCATCAGGAGCAACGGCGGCACTCCGTTTGAGTTCGGTACCATCGGAATATGCGATGGGCTCGCCATGGACCATACCGGCATGAAGTATTCCCTCGGAAGCAGGGAATTGATCGCCGATTCCATCGAGGTCGTTGCCAGTGGAACCCCCTTCGATGGCCTCGTAATGGTTACCAACTGCGATAAGATTACACCCGGCATGCTCATCGCTGCCATAAGGCTCAACATTCCAGCCATCATCGTTTCGGGCGGTCCCATGCTTGCCGGAGAGCTGGATGGAAGGAAGCTCGGTGTAGACAGCGTCTTTGAGGCGGTCGGTGCTCTCAAAGCGGGAAAAATAACCGAAGTAGAGCTGGGCCGTATCGAGCGCTGCGCCTGTCCCGGGGCAGGGAGTTGCTCGGGACTCTACACGGCAAACTCGATGAACTGCCTGACAGAGGCTCTCGGGATGGCCCTGCCGGGAAATGGCACCATACCGGCGGTTCACTCCGGGCGGTTGATGCTAGCCAGGAGGAGCGGTGCGGCGATCATGGGGCTTGTGCGTGACAACCTCCGCCCCCGCGATATCATGAGCAGGGAATCATTTCTAAATGCGATCATGGTCGATATGGCTGTCGGAGGCTCGACGAATACGGCACTGCATCTGCCGGCAATCGCCCACTATGGAGGAGTCGAGATTACACTGGAGGATTTCGATCTATTGAGCGAGAAGATTCCACACCTGTGCAACCTCGCCCCTTCGGGTTCTGACCACATGGAAGACCTCCACCGTGCAGGTGGAATACCTGCCGTGATGCACGAGCTTTCGAAGACAAAGCTCCTGAAAACCGACCTGCCGACTGTGAGTGGAAAACTCATTGCTGAAGTAATCGCGCACTCGCCGGTGAAGGATTATGAGGTCATTGCTCCCCTGAACAGACCCAGGCACCCATCCGGCGGACTGACCGTTTTGAGGGGCAACCTCGCTCCCGATGGGGCAATCGTCAAGAGCGCAGCCGTGGTGCCGGAAATGATGGTTCATGAGGGGCCGGCACGGGTCTTCGAATCCGAAGAGGAGGCTGTCTCTGCGATCATGAACGGCAGAATCAGGGAGGGAGATGTGATTGTTATCCGGTATGAGGGACCGAAGGGAGGACCCGGAATGAGGGAAATGCTTACCCCAACATCGGCAATAGCAGGCATGGGGCTCGATTCATCGGTTGCCCTCATTACCGATGGGCGTTTCTCAGGGGCAACGAGGGGCGCGTCCATAGGACATGTTTCGCCCGAGGCGGCCGCATCCGGTCCCATTGCCGCTGTCAGGGAGGGGGACATCATAGAGGTCAACATCCCTGGTAAGAAATTGAACCTGAAGGTCGATGAAAGGGAACTTGCTGCAAGGCTTAAAGAGATAGACAAAAGGGGAGATCGCAGACCAAACATCGAGCAGGGGTACATGCTCAGATACGCAAAGCTGGTAAGCTCAGCCGCGCAGGGAGCGGTTTTTCCTGTATGATAACACACTGTACTCATTTTCCGGATGACCCAAGCGTGTATGGTGTTTGGGGTCAGCACCGGCAGATGATACTACATGAGAGGAACATACCATGAAAATGACCGGGGCCCAGGCAATTGTTGAGGTTCTTCACAGAGAAAAGGTGACAACAATTTTCGGGATACCGGGAGGCGTTGTCATACCACTCTTCGATGCCCTCTACGGCGATAAACAGCTCCAGATAATAATAACGAAGCACGAGCAGGGGGCGATTCACGCCGCTGACGGTTATGCGAGAAGCTCGGGGAAAAACGGTGTATGCATCGTAACAAGCGGTCCCGGGGCGACCAACATCGTTACGGGGCTCGCAACGGCATACATGGACTCCATCCCCGTCATCGCTCTCACGGGGCAGGTCCCGACGCCCATGATTGGAAACGATGCCTTCCAGGAAGCCGATACAACGGGCATTACGAGGCCCGTCACCAAGCACAACTTCATCGTGAAAAACCCCGACGAGCTGCCGATCATACTGAAAGAGGCGTTCTACATCGCAAGTTCTGGAAGGCCGGGGCCCGTTCTCGTGGACCTTCCCAAGGACGTTCTCACCGCAGAGATCGATTTCGACTATCCCGAGGAGTTGAAAATTCCGGGCTACAATATCACCGTTAAAGGAAACACGAGGCAGATCAGGAGGGTTGTCGAGGCGATTAATAAAGCAAAACGTCCCGTAATCTATGCCGGGGGAGGCATTATAGCCTCCGGAGCATCCAGGGATCTTGTGAAATTCGTGAAAAAAACAGGCGTACCCATCACGCTCACCCTTATGGGGCTTGGGGCTTTCCCGGCAACTGAGCCGGAGTTTTTAGGCATGCTTGGCATGCACGGTACAAAGGCCGCTAACTACGCCGTTGACCGGTGCGATCTCCTCATCGCCATCGGCGCACGATTCGACGACAGGGTCACGGGAAAGGTGTCGGTGTTCGCCCCTGAGGCGAAGTTCATCCACATCGACATCGACCCCGCTTCAATCAGCAAAAACATCGCTATCGATCTTCCCGTTGTCGGAGACGCAAAGCACATACTCAGGGAGATGCTCACATACGTGGAAAAACTCGACATCGACCCGTGGATCCGTGAGGTAAACCAGTGGAAAAAGGACCATCCCCTCAACTATGAAAACAACGACGATACTCTGCGGCCCCAGTACATCGTTGAGCAGATATACCGCATAACGGATGGAAATGCGATCATCACTACCGAGGTCGGTCAGAACCAGATGTGGGCTGCGCAGTTCTACAAGTTCACCAGACCGAGGCAGCTCATCACCTCCGGGGGTCTGGGCACCATGGGCTACGGGATGCCTGCGGCAATCGGTGCACAACTTGCAAATCCCGATGCCACTGTCATCGACATCGCAGGTGACGGCAGCATACAGATGAACATACAGGAGCTTGCAACGATCACCCAGCATGCACTCCCCATCAAGATTGCCATTCTGAACAACGGTTTCCTTGGAATGGTCAGGCAGTGGCAGGAGTTCTTCTTCAACAAGCGTTATTCCGCAACTTGTCTAAAAAGGGACAGGAGGTGTCCCGACATATGCTGCAATCCCGGACCGCATTGCCCGCCTTACGTGCCGGACTTCGTGAAGCTTGCCGAAGCATACTTTGCCGTCGGCATGAGAATCACCAGGAAGGAAGATGTGGAGGGAGCGCTCACCGAAGCAATTAAAACCAGAAGGCCGGTGGTCATGGACTTCATCATACATCCCGAGGAGAATGTGACGCCTATGGTACCGGCCGGGGCGTCGATAAAAACAATGATCAGCAGCAGAGAGGACGCCGAACGCTACCTCCTGGCGTAAAACTGCGCCTATACGGCAAAAGGAAGGAGAGCCCATGGAAAAGGAGTATACCCTGGGGATTCTGGTTGAAAACAAGAGCGGGGTGCTGGCTCACATAGCGGGGCTTTTCAGCGGCAGGGGATTCAACATCACCGAGCTCTCCGTGGGTGAGACGGAAAATACTGAATATTCGAGGATGACGATCGTTGTGAGGGGCGACGACTTCGTTCTTGAGAAGATCAAGAAACAGCTCAACAAGTTCATCGATGTCCTGAAGGTATGGGACCTCTCCAGTGTGCCTTCAGTTCACAGGGAATTGGTCCTCATCAAGGTGAAGGCACTGCCGCAGAGGAAGCCGGAAATCTTCCAGATAGCGGAGGTTTTCAAGGGGAAGATAGTCGACATATCCCATGAAACCCTCACCCTCGAGGTAACCGGCATAGCCGATAAGATAGAGGCGCTGATCTCGCTTATGAAACCCTACGGAATCATCGAGATCGCCCGCACAGGCAGAGCTTCGATCAGCAGGGGTTCCACAAGAATTGGGGGAAAAACGAATGGATAAAATCCACATCTTCGACACGACCCTCAGGGATGGTGAGCAGTCACCTGGAGCAAGCATGTCCGTTGAGCAGAAACTCGAGGTGGCAAAACTGCTCGCAAACATCGGTGTTGACATCATCGAGGCCGGTTTTCCCATCTCCTCTCCAAAGCAGTTTGAGGGGGTCAGGCGTATCGCCGAGACCGTGCAGGGCTCTATCATCGCCGGGCTTGCGCGGGCCCTGGAAAAGGACATTACAACCTGCTATGAATCGCTGAGGCCTGCGAAAAAGAAAAGGATACACACCTTCATCGCAACCTCAGAGATTCACATGGCCTCCAAACTAAAGAAGACGAAGGAGGAGGTGCTGAAGCTGGCAGTAGATGCGGTTCACCTTGCAAAATCCATGGTGGAGGATGTTGAGTTTTCAGCAGAGGACGCAACAAGAAGCGATCCCGAATTCCTGAAGCAGATCTACACCGCTGTGATCGAGGCAGGTGCAACCACCATCAACATCCCGGATA
>CAZPCG010000185.1:0-5075 GCA_964584875.1 uncultured Spirochaetota bacterium | reverse complement strand
TCAGCATAGCCATTATTAGGGAGGTTTTAGGCTTCGGGACCTTGCTCGGTATCAGGGTTATGCCGGAGGGGTGGACTAACTGGGTGATAATGTCCATGGCACCGGGGGCTTTTTTCCTGCTGAGCGTATTCATCTGGCTGATGAGGACCCTTGCCAGGGTCGAATCATAGGGAAAGAGAGGGGCAGGCCGTGGTTTACCTTCTGACAATATTTTTAGCGGCAATATTTACCCACAACATAGCACTGACCTACCTTCTGGGGATGTGCCCGTTCATCTCGCTGTCGAGGAATTTAAAGACCGCCACCGGGATGGCAGCGGCCGTCACATTCGTTGTTACCTTCACTGCGGCGGTGAACTGGCCCATATACCACCTTGTGCTGGTACCCACGAACAGTGAGTTTGTCTACTACATCGTGTTCATCATAGTTATTGCAGCCTCAGTTCAGCTTGTTGAAATGGTAATGGAAAGATTTTTCCCATTACTGCAGGCATCCTTTGGAATATTTCTCCCCCTCATAACGGTCAACTGCATAGTGCTTGCCATTTCACTTTTTATGGTTCTGCGCAAGTACAATTTCATAGAAACAATTTTCTTTGCCGTTGGTTCGGCAGTTGGCTGGATGCTTGCGATTGTTATGGTAGCGGCGATCAATGAGAAGCTTGCACTCATAGGCGATATACCCAGAGGGTACAGGGGGGCTGCGATCATCATGGTCATCGCCGGCATAATTGCTCTTTCATTTCTGGGATTCTCTGGAATGGTGAGGATACAATGAACTTTACACCTCTGATTATCATGAATCTCATCCTCCTTGCAATAACTGTCCTCATTGCGGTAGCCGACCGTCTGCTTGTTACATATGGAGAGTGCAAAATCAGGATAAGCAAGGAGGGTGAGGAAAAAGAAATAACCGTGCAGGGTGGAAACTCCCTGCTCACCTGCCTGAATGCAAACAACATGAAGATAAACTCCTCCTGCGGCGGCAAGGGGAGCTGTGGATACTGCAAGGTGAGGGTTGTAAGCGGGGGAGGCCAGCTGCTTCCAACCGAGGAGATCTTCATGAGCCGAGAGGAGAAACAGAAGAATACCAGGCTTGCCTGCCAGGTGAAGGTGAAGAACGATATAGAGATCTATATTCCTGACTTTCTTGAAACGATCATAAACATGGTAAAGAATAAGACCTTTAAGACAGATCGGAGGTGGAGAATAACCATTGAGTGACGTCATTGAAAAGACGGATATGATTATAGAAAAGTTCCGGAAGGAAGACGGATCGATTATCGGTCTTCTTCAAGATATAGTGTCGGCGTACCGCTATTTGCCGGAAGAGGTTCTTCAAAGAATCACAGGGGAGCTGGGAATACCTTTGTCAAAGCTGTACACGCTTGCAACCTTTTATAAGTCTTTCAGGCTAGAACCGGTTGGGGACCATCACATATGCGTATGCATGGGTACTGCATGTCATGTGAACGGTGCCCCAAAGCTTACAGAAAGCCTTGAGAGGGAGTTGGGCATCAGTGCCGGAGAGACCACGAGGGACAACAAGTTTACCCTAGACACAGTTAACTGCCTTGGTGCATGCGCCCTCGGACCTCTGGTTGTTATCGATGGTGAGTACCACGGTAAAATGGACCAGAGCAAATTGAAAAAGGTATTAAAGAAATTGCAGAAAGAGGGGTAGAGTGCGTTACGATGCAGTAGCGTGCTGTGGATGGGGAGAATGAAGTTAAAGGAAATAATGGCAATTCTGGAAGCCGAAGAGCTCTTCGGAGATTTCAATGGAGATTTCAAGGGAGATTTCAAGGGAGATTTCATGGAAAAAGAGGTAACCATGGCATGTGCTTCCGATCTCATGAGTGACGTTCTTGCGTTTGCGAAGAGCGGCACACTCCTCCTGACGGGGCTTGTCAATCCACAGGTCATCCGCACCGCTGAGCTTTCCGAAATTGCTGCAATCTGCTTTGTGCGTGGCAAAAAGCCCCAGAAAGATGCAGTAGATCTGGCCCGGAGGAAGGAAATCCCCCTCTTAGCAACGCACTATTCCATGTTTGAGGCCTGTGGCAGGCTTTACCAGGAGGGTTTACGAGGTTGCGACGGGAAGTAAATGAAGGGTGAAAAGAAGTTCTCGAAGATACAGGAGCTGGTTTACGAATTGAAGGTCGGTGATGTTATGAAGCGGGAGGTAATCACCGTTCATCCTGATACCCCGATGAGTGAGTTCAGGGAGGTGCTCCGTTATAGAAATATTTCCGGGACACCCGTGGTTGAGGGGGACAGGTTAATCGGCATCATAAGCATTGAAGACCTCATCGGGTGGTTGACAAATTGTCGGGAAGATTTCCCTTTGAGAAACAGAATGTCAACCAATGTGATAACCGTTTACAATGATGACCCCCTTGTGACAGCGGTGAGCAAGCTGGAGCAATATGGCTACGGGCGTCTTCCAGTCCTTGACAGGAAAACGAGTAAGCTTGTGGGTATCGTGACGAAGGGCGTGATAATTGAGGGCCTGCTCCGCGAACTGGAAATAGATTACCATGAAGAAGAGATTCACCGCTACCGCGCCAGCCATATCTTTGAGGATATTACAGCTCATGAGACTGAATTAATCATTCGGTATTCCATAACAGGGAGGGAGTTTGAAAAGGGGGGCGAGGCGGCAAGCGGCGTTAAAAAGACCCTTAAGAGGCTGAAGATCGCCCCCGATATCTGCCGTCGTGCGGCGATCGCCGCCTATGAGGCAGAGATGAATGTGATCTTTTACACCGATGGTGGGAACATGCAGGTCATCGTGAGACCTGATATCATTCATATCGATGTGTCAGATCACGGCCCGGGTATCCCTGATATAAAAAAGGCCCTTGAACCTGGATTTTCAACTGCCCCGGAATGGATCAGGGAGCTTGGCTTTGGCGCTGGAATGGGGTTAAATAATATACAGAGCTGTGCGGATGAGATGAATATCAGCTCGGTGATAAATGAGGGAACGAGGCTTATTATTAAAATATTTCTAAAAAAAGATGAAACTGAAAGACGTAATTAAAGAACTTGGTCTGGAAGTCATGACCGGTGAGGATAAGCTCGACTGCGAGATCAGAGGGGGCTACGCAAGTGATCTCCTCAGCGATGTCCTTGCTCACACCCGCAGGGGGGATCTGTGGATTACCCTCCAGATTCACCAGAACATAGTCGCGGTTGCCCAAATGAATGAGCTTGCCGGTATCGTGATCATCAATGGCAGACGGCCCGAGAAGGACACCATAGATAGGGCGAGGCGGGAAAAGGTTCCGGTACTGGCCAGCCGGCTGCCCGCTTTCGAGGTCATTGGGAAGCTGTACTCAATGGGTATAACGGGTATGAAGGAGAATGCTGAAGGAGTTTAAGGTGGATTTGCACATCCATACTACACTCTCTCCCTGCGGGGATGCCAGTATGATTCCGGAACTGATCGTGCAGATGGCGAAAAAACAAAATCTGGATGTAATCGGGATATGCGATCACAATTCTTCGGAGAACGTGAGAGCGGTAGTGGAGGCGGGAAGAGAACAAGGCCTCTGCGTTATAGGTGGTATGGAAGTAACATCACAGGAAGAGGCTCACATCATAGCTCTCTTCAGGGACAATGATCTTCTTTCAGAAATGCAGGATATCGTTTACAGAAATCTTCCGGGAATCAACGATGAAGATGCATTCGGCGAGCAGCTCATCGTTGACAGGCAGGGCAGGGTTATTTCCGCCAATTCTCATCTGCTTATCGGTGCGACCAGCCTCTCCGTCGGTGTAATTGTTTCTCTGATTCACAGCCTGGATGGACTTGCCATTGCCTCTCACGTTGATAAACCGGTGTTCAGTGTCACAAGCCAGCTCGGGTTCATACCCTCTGAGGTTTCATTCGATGCGCTTGAGCTTTCACCAAATTATAAGCAAATACTGACGGAGGAAAAACCCACGATACCGGGAGGTGAGAGTCAGGGGCCTCTTGTTAGTTTTTCCGATGCGCATTACCTGGAGGATATAGGGAAGAGCTGCACACGGGTAACAATGGAATATCCAAGCTTTGAAGAGGTGAAAAGTGCCTTGAGTGGCATCGGTGGAAGAGGGGTGGGGTTGTAGATGTACGATATTTCCCTCCATCTTCTCGATATCGTTGAAAACTCAATTGCGGCAAGCGCCTCAAGGGTCGATGTCCGTATCGTTGAAGACAGGCGGAAAGATAGACTTGTGATCGATATCAGGGATAATGGCAGGGGGATGGACAATGAGCTCAGGGAAAAGGCGCTTGATCCCTTTTTCACCACGAAACCGGGTGGGAAAACCGGTCTGGGCCTTCCACTCTTTGCGCAGGCGGCGGAGGAGAGCGGGGGCAGCCTGAAAATAGAATCACGGATAAACAGGGGTACAAGGATCACTGCCATCTTCAAGTTGAGTCACATTGACAGGAAGCCTCTGGGTAACATGGACGAAACGATGCGTGTATTGAGAGCAACTCATCCGGAGATAATCTTTGACTACAGGTATCAGGTTCGTGACTGACCGGAATCTGAAGGTTCACTGAATGCGGTTGAAAAAGCCAAAACTGGCGGTGCTGATCAGCTCCAATCCCGTTTATTTTAAGGAGGTGGGGAAGCATGAAACTGAACGTTGAAGACCTTGACAAGATCGGTGAGAGGATGAGATCCGTGATGAGTCTTCGTGAGGGAGCAGGAAAAGCCCGTGTAAACGTGCACATGGGGACCTGTGGCATAGCATCAGGTTCTCGAAGCATACTGAGCGCATTCCTGTCGCTTCTTGAGGAGAGCGGCAAAAGCGACATTATCGTTACTACATCTGGATGTGCAGGTCTGTGCAGCAGGGAGCCAATGGCTACGGTGGAGCTGAAGGGAGAGCCCCCGGTAAAATATGTTGACCTGAATGAAGAAAAGGTCAGGAGGATTTTCACGGAGCATGTTCTCGGTGGAAAGGCGGTCAGGGAGTACGCTCTTGCAATAGGGAGTGAGAGGTTGTCATAGTATGAATGTAAAAAGGTACAGAGCCAATCTGATGGTATGTTCGGGCACGGGATGTGTCTCGAAT
>CAZPCG010000184.1:0-5084 GCA_964584875.1 uncultured Spirochaetota bacterium | reverse complement strand
CGAAAAATCCACATTGTAAGAAATGCAGTTGAGGTGGCCAGAAGGCTTGGGATATCGCCGGTAAGGATTGCTATGCTTGCGGCGGTGGAGAAGGTAAAGCTGCCGACCATGACCTCTACGCTCGATGCATTTCTCATGAAGAAGTTTTCTGAATCGGGGTACTTCGGAGAGTGTGAAATCGACGGTCCCTTCGCTCTGGACAATGCGCTTGACCCCGAGAGTGCTGGAGCGAAAGGCCTCGGAGGAAAGGTTGCCGGAAATGCCAACATACTTATAGTTCCGAATATTGAGACCGGAAATGTGCTCTGGAAAACCCTGACCTGCCTTGATAAGAGGGTGGCCGCAGGTGTTGTGGTTGGCGGCTTGTGTCCCATCGTTGTGCCTTCCCGTTCGGACAACCCGATGACGAAGCTCCTCTCCATCAAGTTTGCACGGCTTCTTTCAGCGTAGAGGACCATCTCTCCTGTGAGGCAGGTGCGGCCGGAAAAAATCGTTTGATAGCACCATTCGTTATCGCTATATTGTTAGAAATTTCTCTCTGGATAACATGATGGTTTATCTTGCGAATGTCGTAAGGCTATTCTTTTCAATTTACATCATCCTCATCTTTGTCAGGGTGCTCTTTTCATGGCTTCGCCCGAGCATGTTCAATCCCATCGTGCGATTCGTATATACGCTGACCGATCCCTACCTGAGGCTCTTTGCGGGGCTCAAATTCTTGAGGATAGGGGCCTTTGATTTCACCCCGATCCTCGCATTCTACTTCCTCTATCTTCTTCAAGAGCTTCTCTACAAGGTCATCCTGATGGGGTATTTCAGCTTTGAGATACTCCTTTCGCTTGTTATCGTGCTCCTCTTCCGGTTTGTCTATTTCATCCTCTTTATTCTCATGGTTGCAGTTGCTCTGAGGTTCATCTTTGACCTTGCGAGATTCAGGGGAAACAATGTTTTCGTCGCTGCTGTCTATTCACTCTCTGAGCCTGCCGTACGGCCTGTGAGGAATGCACTGAGGCTCAGTAACAGGGGAGGGTTTGACATCAGCGTGTTTATATCCCTCCTTGTCATTGTGCTGCTCAGGTTCCTCCTCCTCCCAAGGATTCTCAGGCTCATTACAATGCTCATCAAGAGCATTAGATTGTAGACCAGTTCAATCTTGCTCAAAGGTGAAAATCCATATATATTTGACTGAGGATCATTCTTTGATTAGTATTTCTTTGGCAAAAATTGAGAAGCAGGAGAACAAAAGCAGGTGTTGAAGATCGATGAGCTCGAGCACAAGTACCGGGCTCTTGAGAAGGAGCTTTTGGACCCGCGGGTTTTGTCGGATAAGGAGAAATATACGGATCTGACAAGAGAGTTTAGCAACCTTGCGAAAATCATAAGCCACGAGAGGAAGCTCAGCGCTATTGAAGCAGATATCAGGGAATACCGGGAGATGCTGAGCTCAGCGGATGATAATGAGATGAGGGAGGAAATAGTTAGGGAGCTTGAGAGGCTTGCGCAGGAAAAGGAGGAAACTACTAAAAAGCTCCACCTCGCCCTGGTTCCTGCCGACCCCCTCGATAGTAAGAACATCATCATGGAGATACGTGCCGGAACCGGAGGCGAGGAAGCGGCGCTTTTCGCAGCGAACCTCTTCAGGATGTACAGCCGCTTCTGCGAGGAAAACAACTGGCCTTTGGAGGTGATGAGCAGCCATGAGACAGGTGTGGGGGGCTTCAAGGAGATCATCTTCAGCATACAGGGGAAGGGGGTATACCGGAGGTTGAAGTTTGAAAAAGGTGTGCACAGGGTGCAGAGAATACCCATTACCGAATCGGGAGGGAGAATTCATACATCGACTGTGACTGTTGCAGTCCTGCCTGAGCCTGAGGAAACCGAGATTGAAATATCGCCTGATGATCTGCGGGTCGATGTTTTCAGGGCGAGGGGACACGGGGGGCAGCACGTGAACACCACCGATTCAGCGGTGCGCATCACCCATCTACCTACGGATATTGTGGTATCCTGTCAGGATGAGAAGTCACAGTTAAAGAACAAGGAGAAGGCCCTCAAAGTTTTGCGTGCAAGGCTCTATGAAAAGGCGGAGAGCACAAGAAAGAGCGCTGAGGCACAGGAGAGGAGAGACCAGGTAGGCACCGGGGACCGCTCGGAGCGTATCAGAACCTACAACTTCCCCCAGAACCGGGTAACGGATCACAGGATCGGTCTTACACTCTACAAGCTCGACCTTATCATGGAAGGTGATATCTCAGAGCTTCTCGAGGCCCTTTTGGACTGGGAGGCCCGAAAGAAGCTGCAGGGTACCGGTGTTGAGCTCTGATCTTCTCACGCCCCTGCCCATCGGCATGGCCGCTGAATTTTTCCCCCTTAGATGGTCCCGGCAGACTTTCACATCAGGTTGTCATGGCTTACTGACATAAGCATTTACCATGGGAAAAACCGTACTGGACGTTATAAGGGAAGCCTCAGGACTGCTTTCGCCTGCTGATACCTACTACCTTCTTGGATTTGCCCTGAACAGACCGAAGGAGTTCCTCCTGACCTACCCCGAGTATGAGCTTGAGGATCAGGAGCTCAAAAGCTGGTACAGTGTAAGGGAGAGGAGGATCGGAGGTGAGCCTGCCGCCTATATCACCGGTTTCAGGGAGTTTTACTCCCTCAGCTTTCGTGTGGACCGGCATACGCTCATACCTCGCCCTGAAACCGAGCTGCTTGTCGATGAGGTGATAAAGCGAAGGCCTGGAACCCTGCTCGACGTGGGCACAGGCTCTGGCTGTATTTCGGTGGCTGTTTCATACCATCTTCCTGAATGCCGTATCACGGCGGTTGATGTGAGCGACGAGGCACTGAATACAGCAAGGGAAAATGCAAAAAGGCTTTTAAAAAAGCATTACATCAGGTTTATAAGGAGCAACTTTTACGAGAGCCTCGGGGATGAGATGTTCGATGTGATAGTCAGTAACCCGCCCTATGTTAAATCTGGAACGCTGAAGGAACTTGCAGTAGAAGTGGTCAAATTCGAGCCAGCGGTCGCTCTTGATGGAGGAACTGACGGTCTCAGGTCGTACAGAGCGCTCTTCAGGGATGGTGGGAAGTTTCTTTTGCCTGGAGGTACGATGATAGTTGAGATATCCCCTGAGCTGAAGAAATACGTGGAGAAGCTTGCCCGAAGGGAAGGTTACAGGACTGTAGAGGTCGCAAAGGATCTATCGGGCCATGATCGCATGATGGTGCTTGAAGTCTCGCTCCATCCAGGCTAAAATGGATTGATAGATCAGTGATTATTGCAATATGTATTATCACTCGCCTCCTGAATACCTCGGTGAACAGTGAGGTATCTTTTAAAAGAGGTTCATCCGATTAATGCGTACCTTGATTTGTGTTCATCGGGTATTCATTTTCTGGATGATCTGAAAATTATGTTCTTAAAGTAAGGTTTCCAGACAGGTATTATGCCTGTCTGTGCGTCTTTTAGTGCAAAGCTATCATAGCTGTTTCCAGTAGAAATTGAGATTAACCCCACCGATATTGTAACTGAATGAATAGATGTTTACCGGATCAAAGGGAATATCTGAAAGTGCATTTCCCTCACGGTCAACATCGTTTGAGGTGAAGGTAAGCTGTACCTCGGTATCTGTAATCTGTGGATCAAAATAGTAATTGTACTGGGTTGCGGATTCTGTTCCGCTATCTTTTGTGTAGGTAATTCCAAGCATGTACCTGCCTATGATGTTTCTTATTGCAGCATTGTCGGAGACCTCGGTGTAAGTACCGTTTTCGAAGGCGTAGATCTTTACATCGACCCGAGTGATGTTTTGCCCGTCATTCGATACTTTAATCACCGGGACATAGACTATTAAGTTCCCCTGATCGTCAAATGGCGAGAAAAGTGAAAGATCAAAGTATGCCGCAGTTTCACCGTTCTTCTTGATTGTCCACCATCCTTCATACATTTCGGGAAACTGTACTCCGTCATAACCCCCTGATCTGTTCTTATACGCCTCAACACAGAATCCACTCTCGCCTGTGTTCTTATCTGTCATTACCTGGAACTCTTTGTTCCCGACCCACACGTCATACTGCCTTTCCACGCGTTGGAGTTTACCGTGAGTGGCCTCATCATTTTCGGTTGTAAACGGGTTATTAATGTCATACACTTCTTCTGCTGATTCTCCCAGGTCTATCTTTGTGGGGGGAATAACTTCCAGTATTGTTGATTGATCATACACCTTATCTGCCGTGATGTCAGGGTCGTTTGTTCCGATCTGCGGACCGTATCCGATAAAATCAAAGGGGTTAGTGTTTATATCGTAAAAGTTATTATCGATAAGGGTATTACTGGCTGCCCAGGTAAAGCTGGGGAATACAACAAAGGCTATTCCAGTACCGGGGTTGTAATTTACGTAGTTATTTTTTATCCCTTTTAATATATCATCCTGTTTTGCTATCTCCCGCAGTGAGCTCAAGTCTATGGTAAAACTTTGCAGTACCTCCTCTAAGCTGGTGGAGGATACCGCCTCATTGGGGTTTTGATCACTTACATTTATCTCGCCGTAGTCCACATCACCGCTTACCGAAGTCGACGGCAGGCTTAGAAGCGTTTCATTCAAATCGCTCATTGATATGTATCCAACGATTTGATCTCTTTTATCGGCAATGCCTGAGTTGATCAAAAGGTACATCCAGTTGTAATCTGAATTTGCTATGGGGATAGAGAAACTACCATCGTCGTTTATATCGACGAAGAATGTACTGTCTTTTATGTCCCCGAGGTAGCATATACCGCTATCCGTTCTCTGTGCAGGGATCACACAGATTCTGTCGACGTCGTATGTACCGCCATTGCTCAATGCTGATGCTGTGTTCAGAGCGCTCATTCTGAGTAAGTTAAAGGTACTACCCAACTTACCGTAAATGGTGTATATCAGTTCCAGATTTTTATCCCCACCATCCCCATCACCAATGTTTCCACCAACACCGCACCCAACCAAATTGAGAAAAGCTAAGCTAATTACTATAGTTAATAAAAATTTGCAATTCTTTGATAAATTATGGCATTTCATAAGCCTACCTCCTAACAT
>CAZPCG010000183.1:0-5134 GCA_964584875.1 uncultured Spirochaetota bacterium | reverse complement strand
GTGAGATTGCCACGCCCCGATTTTCAATCGGGGCTCGCAATGACATGTAAAAAAAGAAATGCGTTTGTATCATATAGAAGAAGTTATATCAATAAGTTCTCTCGAACCACAACATCAAACCGCCTGTTCTGGAGAAAAGGCAGAGTTTTTCGCGTTTGGGCGATAAGATCCACATCTATCTCAGCTGAAAAAAACCCCTCCTCTATCCCCATTGAGGACACTGTTATCCCCCAGGGGTTTGCAACCATGCTCCTTCCCACAAATCTCCTCCCCGTCTGGTTGCTTGCCATGACAAAGATCGTGTTGTCAAGGGCCCGGGAGCGTATGTTGAGCTGCCAGTGGTCGTGGTTGGGCTGGAAGAAGGCTGAGGGAACGAAAACGACCTGAGCGCCCCCCGCTGCGTAGTAACGGAAAATCTCAGGGAAACGCACATCGTAGCAGATGGCAACGCCGAACCTGAGCCCCTCAAGCTCAAGCAAAAGCGGGCTTTGCCCCGCGGTAATGCCCTTCGATTCACCGTAGCCGAAGGCATCGAAGAGATGCATCTTCCTGTAGGTGCCGCAGACCCTCCCGCTCCTGTCGTAAACCATAGCCGTGTTGTATACAGAATCTCCATCCCTCTCAAAGAATGTCCCCGCAATGATATTGACCGAGTGCTTCTTTGCAAGGTCTCCAAGCTCATCGGTAAACCCGGATGGTATGGTATGGGAGAACTCTGCTGCATCCTGGGGCGGGACTACAATCTCGAACATCTCGGGAAACAGGATGAAATCGGGCCTTGAGCTCACCGCCTGCCCGAGGATTGAGTAGAGTTTACGTCTGTTTTCCTCCCGGCTTTCCCCGGTTTCAATTTGAATGCCGCAAAGCCTGAACCTTTTCATTTCAAGAGCCTCTCGGGTTATAATTTTGATACTGTCACTTTTATTTAGAATAGCATTCCGAAGCAGAATAAGGATCGCTTGCATCCGTTAAAGAGGCAGCAGTCACGGCAGATAGAGGCATTTCAGGCCAGTTTTGCTCTCCGCTGCCGGGGTGAAGGCAAGGGCTTTGCTACAGGAAGGGTGATGGTAAAGGTCGTCCGCCCCCTGCCGCTTTCTGCGCGTATTTCCCCTCCATGTTCCCTGACTATGCCATAGGAAGTGGACAGTCCAAGGCCCGTTCCCTCCCCGACATTCCTGGTTGTGAAGAAGGGATTGAAAATATCCTTCAGAACTTCACCCGGTATCTCAGGACCGTTGTTTGATATCTCCACCACCACCGACTGGGGGGATGGGTCAAAGATTGATCGTATCCTGATCAGGCCACCTCTACCCGTCTCCTGGATGGCCTGCGATGCATTGAGGACGATGTTCATGAAAACCTGCTCCAGACGGAGGAAATTTCCCAGAATCGGGGGGAGATCATCCTGCAGCTCACATTGAACATCTATGGCGTGCATATCCAGCTCATGCCGTCTTAGCGAGAGCGTCATGCAAATAACCTCATTTACCGAAAACTCCTCCCTCTCCATCTTCCCATGCTGGGCAAACTGCACCAGCTCGTTTACGATCAACCGCACCCTCTCTATTGACTTAAGTATGTTTTCAAGGGGCTTGCGCATCCCTGCATCGTCGCTATGGTCCATCATGAGGAGCTCCGTATACCCCATGGCGGAAAAGAGCGGGTTGTTAAGCTCGTGGGCAACACCTGACACGAAGTGCCCGATGGCTGCAAGTTTTTCACTCTGTACAAGCTTCTGCTGGG
The DNA here is from genome assembly GCA_964584875.1 of uncultured Spirochaetota bacterium. GTDB lineage: Bacteria > Spirochaetota > B62-G9 > B62-G9 > DRHN01 > CAZPCG01. The sequence continues at coordinate 3,391 of CAZPCG010000183.1, read as the reverse complement.
CCTCTTTCAGCCTCGCAATCACTCCCCTCAACTCCTCGTTTACCCTCTTCAGCTCCCTGTTTACCCTATCCGTTTCCTCAACCTGTCTTCTGTAATTCTCCTCGGCTTTTTTTCTCCCAGTGATATCCCTAAGTATTTCAAGTTTTGTCTTGCTCCCATCGGGGTTCATCAGTGGGGAGGAGATCACATCGAAGACCCTGCCATCCCTGCGCCTGATCTCCCACCTGACGGTGCTCCCCTTCATCACCTCCTGAAGCTTGCAGAACCTGCACGGTCGCTTCCGCGCATAGAGGTGTTCGTAGCATCGCTTCCCGTTGTGGGTTCCGAGCTCATCCATCAGGGAGCGGTTCATGAAGACGATGGTGTGGTCTGAACCGGCGATGTAGATCCAGTCAATCATGCTGTTGAAAATATCGATAACCTTCTCCCTTTCCTCTCTGATCTCCCTCTCGAGTCGAACACGCTGGGTAACGTCCTGAAGGGTTCCGACAATGCCCCTCACCGTACCTTTCTCCATATACTGAGAGGCCGTTACCTCAGCAATCATCCGGCGCCCGTTCAGTTTCGTAAGCTCGACTGTAAAGGGTTCCACACTTCTTCCCGAAACCACAGCCCTGAAATTGCTCATGAAGTGGTTCCACTCCTCCTCCTGGAAAAGGGATGTAAAGCTCTCCTTGAACTCCTGCTCCGAGAGATTAAAAAGCTTCTTTACAGAAGAGCTGATGAACACCATTTCCCCCTCCAGGTTCAGGAAAAAAACAGCCTCCGCCATTCCTTCAACGAGGGTGCGGTACCTGAACTCGGTCTCACTCAGCTTCTGCCTGAGTTTGTACTCCTCCGATGTCTTTTCCAGGAGAAAGGGCAGCTTCTCAAGGCTCTCCTCGCTCTTACAGAGATAGTCGTAGACGCCGAGCTTTATCGCCTGAACGGCAATCTCAACATCCTCGAAGCTCGTGATCATGATTACAGGTGTGTCGATTCCCCTCCTTCGCATCCACCTGACAAGGTCGATGCCGCTTGAGCCCCTCAGCCGGTAATCGAGGAGTATTGTCCTGTAGGAATATCCCCCAAGAAGCCCAATCGCCCCATCCACGGTGGCTGCTGTGTGAATGACAATATCTCTGTAGTGATTTTCTAGCTTCTTTTTGAGAATGAAGCAGTGGTCCGGATTGTCCTCAACAATGAGAACCCTCATATGTTCCTCTTCCTGTTCCTGATCCTCCGGGATAAAAGCGCAATATACTCCGGCGTTGTCCCGCAGCAGCCTCCAATGATGGTTGCCCCTGCTTCAATCGATGCGTTGAGCCAGGCGATCATCCTCCGGGGTGTCTCCCCATAGAAGGTCACCCCTTTCCTGACAATGGGACGCCCCGCATTGGGATAGAAGATGAGGGGCACCCCGCATACCCCCCTCATCTCCTTCATCACATCGACGTAGTGTTCAATGAGCCCGCAGTTTGCACCAACCGCGCACGCACCCCCATCGGCCAGCCTCAGCGCCGCTTCAGCGGGCGTATTGCCGAAAAGTGTCCTGTAGCTCCCCTGCTTCGTTCGGTCGAAGGCCAGAGAAACGATAACGGGGAGATTGGTCTCCCTTCGGGCGACTTTCAACGCAAGCTCCGCCTCCCCGAGATCGATCATCGTCTCAATGAGTATGAGGTCAACCCCTGCCTCTGCAAGCACCTGAACCTGGAGGGAGATAGACTTCTCAGCTTCCCCTGGTGTTATTTCCATGTTTAATAGCTTCCCCGATGGGCCGACCGAGCCTGCAATGTACAGCTCCCCGTCCCGCTGATGCTTTTCACCGCTCTGGATGGATCTTAACTGATCCACGGCATCCAGTGCAAGCTGTACTCCCCTCCTGCTTACCTCTTCGACGAGGCCTTCCTTGCCCCTCATCCCCATCTTTATGGGTGAAGCGCCAAAGGTATTGGTTGTAACGATCTGAGCCCCTGCGTTGAGATACTCAAGATGAATATCCCTCACGACCTCCGGTTTGCGGATGTTCCACTCTTCCGGCAGCTCATCAGGCGTGAGCCCCCTTTGCTGCAGCATGGTCCCAAGAGCCCCATCGTGGACAACGTACTCAAGGTTGATGAGATCAACGAAATCGCTTTTCGCAGACAATTCCTTCCCCCCACTACATAGAGTATAGTATACTTGGAGAGTGATTTGAAATAATATTTAATACCGAGGTTTTTATGTCTCACACAATTCTCGTTGCCGAGGATGATTCGGTTATCGCAGGTCTCATACGAGAGGTCGTGAAAAGAATGGGAGACACCGCTATCACTGCGGGTGATGGCGATGAGGCCATGCAGATCTTCTCAAGCAGGAAAATCGATCTCATCATCACCGATCTGAAGATGCCGAAACTGGATGGGATTACCTTCATCAAGATGGTGAGGGGGCAAAACAGGGATATCCCGATAATCATTATCACCGGATACGGCTCTGAGAAAAACCGCATGGTTGCAGAAAACTACGGAGTGACCGAGTTTCTCAGCAAACCCTGCTCGATTCGGGACATATCGGAGGCAATTAAAAAAAACCTCAGCTCCCTGTAAGCGAAGCGCTGGCTGGACGGGGCATAGGTCTTCTCCATATCCGGTATTTCCAGGTCGCACAGGAGTGTTGCCCTCCAAAGCAAGGTGGTTTATATTAGTCGTCTCTGTAATTTCATATGATCCGGATGTCCCAATGGACGAGATGAAATGGTATTGGGGCGTGCTGCTCTCATTCCTGTCGGCAGCGCTTCTCCTTTTCTCCTTCCCCCCTTTCGATCTGAACTTCCTCGCTTTTTTTGCCCTTGTGCCGGTAGTGTTCCTCGCTTACAGGTCAAGCCTGAAAAGAACTATCGGATACAGCATACTCTTCGCATTTTCCTTCTACTGCCTCCTTCTCTTCTGGATGAACGCTTACATGGCAGTTGTAGGGGTAGCTTTTGTAACGGTGGTATACGGGAGCTACTTCGTCATCGCCCTCGTTATCATCAACGTAACCGCCCGGGCCTTCCCTATCTACAGGGTCATTCTTACACCCTTCATATGGATCGCCATTGACTACATCCGCAGCTTCGGCTTCCTCGGTCTTACCTTCGGGTCCATCGGATACACCCAGCACAACTTCACCCGGTTCATACAGATTGCAGACATAGGGGGGGAGCAGCTTGTGGCCTTCATCCTCATCCTCCTCAATGCAGGGCTTGCAGAGCTCTTACCCTACCTTGCAGGTCGAGCTACCGCCGTTCGAATGCGGAGTTCCCGGTTGAACCAGATTCTTCAAGCATCAGAGAGGCTCAAGCCGCACTATTCGGTCCCCCTGTTCCTTGCAGTAATGTTCATCGTTCTGAGCCTCTTTTATGGAACCGTCATGCTTTAGACTTCCATCC
>CAZPCG010000182.1:0-5155 GCA_964584875.1 uncultured Spirochaetota bacterium | reverse complement strand
AGCGGTCAAGGGGCTCAAGCTCACCATACGGGACCGCATCCGCTTCCGGATTGAAGCCATTGAGGTTTCCGAGCATGAACCTGATCGTGTTCCGAAGCTTCCGGTAGGTATCGACAAGCTGACCGAGTATCTCCTCAGAGATTCTAATATCCACAGAGTAGTCGGAAGACACAGCCCAGAGCCTGATGATATCGGCCCCGTACTTCTCTATCACCTCCTCGGGCGCAATGGTGTTGCCGAGGGACTTGCTCATCTTCTTCCCCTCACCGTCAACTGTGAAGCCGTGAGTGAGAACGGCCCTGTATGGAGCCCTGCCCCGGGCGGCAACCGCAGTGAGCAGTGAAGACTGGAACCATCCCCTGTGCTGGTCGGAGCCTTCTATGTAGAGGTCGGCGGGCCAGCATAGCTCATCATTCGTCTCAAGGACCGCGGCATGTGAGGAGCCTGAGTCAAACCACACGTCCATGATATCCTTTTCTTTAGTAAACTCAGACCCACTGCAGTGGGGGCAGGCATAGCCTTCAGGAAGAATATCCTCCGGGTCCTTTATGAACCAGCTGTCAGACCCTTCCCTGGCGAATAGCTCTTCCACAGCCTTGAGGGTGGTGTCGTTGATCACTTCCTTTCCGCAGGTTTTACAGTAGAAGATTGGGAGTGGCACTCCCCAGGTTCTCTGTCTTGAGATGCACCAGTCAGAGCGGTTTTCAACCATGGATTTGATACGGTTCATGCTCGGTTCGGGGATCCACTCAACGCTTTCGATGGCCGAAAGCGCCTCCTCCTTGAAGCCATCAATGGATGTGAACCATTGCTCTGTTGCCCTGAAGATAACCGGGTTTTTGCACCGCCAGCAGTGGGGGTAGCTGTGAGTCAGCTCATGGGCGCCGAGCAGCACCCCGAGCTCGCGCAGTTGGTCTATAATCATGGCGTTGGCGTCATCGGCGAATATCCCCTTTAACTTCGGCACCTCATCGGTGAACCTGCCGTTGTCGTCAAGTGGTGAGACGATGGGGAGATTGTACTTTACACCTGTTTCGTAATCCTCAAGCCCGTGGCCGGGTGCGGTGTGGACAGCGCCTGTGCCCGTGTCAAGGGTCACGTACCCGGCAAACACGATGGGAGAATCCCGGTCGATGAAAGGGTGCCTGAGAACCGTTCCCTCAAGCTCCCCTCCCCTGTAAGTGCCGATAATTTTCTCGGGGGTAATCCCCGTATTGCGGGCGAAATCATCGAGAAGCTTGGTTGCAACGAGGTAGGACTTGCCCCTGTGCTCAAAAAGAGAGTATTCAAAATCGGGATGCAGTGCAACGGCTGTATTTCCTGGGAGAGTCCAGGGGGTTGTTGTCCAGATCACTACAGATGCACCGTCCATCTCCCTGAGCTTCGATGTTCCCTCTTTGACCCTGAAAGTAATGTAGATCGATGGGGAGGTGTGATCGCCATACTCTACCTCGGCGTCTGCAAGGGCCGTCACACAGCTTGAGCACCAGTACACTGGTTTGAGCCCCTTGTAGATGTAGCCCTTCTTTGCCATCTCGCCGAATATCTCTATCTGTTTCGCTTCGTATAGGGGGTGGTAGGTGATGTATGGATGCTCCCAGCTGCCCCAGACCCCGAGCCGCTTGAACTGGCCGGTCATGGTCCAGATATACCTTGTGGTGAACTCCTTGCACTTCCTGCGGAAATCCAGCGGGGTCAGGGTGTCCCTCTCGAGTTTGTAGGCCTTCATAACCTCAGTTTCAATTGGGAGGCCGTGGGTGTCCCATCCTGGGACGTAAGGGACGTAGTAGCCCATCATCGATTTGAACTTGACGATAAAGTCCTTCATCACCTTGTTGTACGCCGTCCCTATGTGGATGTTCCCGTTGGCATAGGGTGGACCGTCGTGGAGGATGAATACCGTGCCTCCCTTTCTGAGGGCTAGCAGCTTTTCGTATATTTTCTCCCTCTCCCATCTTTTGAGCATCTCGGGCTCCTTCTGCGTCAGCCCGGCCTTCATGGGGAAGGATGTTTTAGGTAAAAACAGTGTTTCATCGTAGGACATGAATTAACTCTACACTTATAAAGAAGAATTGTCCTCTCAAATCAGCTATATACTATAATATTCTGAAGTTAGGGAATAATACTGCAGCAGCAGTTGTCAGTCAAACATTATTTTGTAAACTCCCGAGAGGTTCACCAGATAGGGCTTGCTCAATGGTCGCATTTATTGTATATAGACAGTAACGATTCAAGCTGAAGGCCTTTATATTTTTCCAGATGACCCATATTTCTTAAAATATTATTGTATGCACCATAGATTTGGTGGAGGGCGGAGTGACCAGACGCGAGATTATTGCAGAGATCGGTAGAATCATCGACGAGGTAAAGACCGCGCTCCTTGCCACGGTGAATGAGGATGGGAGGCCTGCTGTTCGGTGGGTTACCCCGGCAATACTCAGGGGGCGAGAGGGAGCGCTCTTCTGCATAACCGCACCAGGATCGGACAAGGTAAAGCATCTGGAGTCAACTCCCAATGTCCAATGGCTGTTCCAGACCAGGGCCCTTGACAGGATCATTGCCGTGGATGGGAAGGTAAACATCGTTGATAACCCATCGATACGCTCGGAGGTTCTCGAAGAGGTGGGTCCAAAGCTCAGCGCCTTCTGGAAAATTACGACCGATGAGCGGGACCTCCTGGTGCTTGAAACGATCATCGAGAGCGCGACCTTCTACCTGCCTATGAGGGGAACGAAGGAGCGGGTGGATTTCTAAAGGTATAAAAACCATGGCTGAGAGATACAGCGACAAGAAAATCGGCAGAAGGAGTGTCGGTACCGAAAGGTTGAAAAAGTTTTTACACGATATGCTTCTCATACGCCGGTTTGAGGAGAAGGCTGCGCAGATGTACGGGCTCAGGAAGATCGGCGGGTTTTGCCACCTCTACATCGGGCAGGAAGCTGTGGCGGTGGGGGCAATTGGGGCGGTTAACCTGGAGAGGGACTACGTTGTTACAGCCTACCGGGACCACGGCCATGCCCTTGCCTGCGGTATAGACCCGAAGGTGGTGATGGCAGAGCTCTTCGGCAAGGCCACCGGCTGCTCGAAGGGGAAGGGGGGCTCCATGCACCTCTTTGACGCCTCGAGGCACATGCTCGGGGGCAATGCGATTGTTGGAGCCCAGATTCCAATTGCAACAGGGGTGGGCCTTAAGATAAGTGTAAAAGGGGAGGATGGAGTTGTGCTCTGTTTCTTCGGAGATGGGGCGATTCACCAGGGCTCTTTCCACGAGAGCCTCAACATGGCAAAGATATGGAACCTGCCTGTCGTGTATATCTGTGAGAACAACCAGTACGGAATGGGCACAGATTTCAAAAGGGTCTCTTCTATCGAGGACTTCTCGGTGATGGGCGCCTCCTACGGGATCAGCGGGAAGCAGATCAACGGGATGGATGTGCTTGAGGTGTATGAGGAGGTACAGAAGGCCGTGGAGAATGCCCGCTCGGAGAAGGTTCCCTGCTTCCTGGAGGTGCAGACCTACCGCTACAAGGGGCACTCCATGAGTGACCCGGCCCAGTACAGGACGAAGGATGAGCTTGAGACATACAGGCAGCAGGACCCGATTATCATTCTGAAATCGAGGATGCTCACCGAAGGGCTCCTCACCGATGAGGAGTACAGGAGCTTGGATGAGGAGTGCAGGGCGCTGTGCGACGAGGCGGTAAGGTTTGCCGAGGAGAGCCCCGAGCCACCTCCCGAAGCGCTCTACGAGGATGTGTTTGCCTGAGGGTGTTCGAAAAAGCCGTGAATGCCCGGGTGTTCCCGGCAGGCCGTTATTGCGACACTTAATTTATCTTCTTTCGGTGAGAGCAATACCGGCGTGGGGGGAAAGTTATGCCGATAATGACTTTTCGCGAGAGCCTGCGGCAGGCAATCGACGAGGAGATGGCACGGGATGAGAACGTTATCCTCATAGGGGAGGAGGTAGCGCAGTACAACGGTGCCTACAAGGTGAGCCAGGGGCTGCTTGACAAGTACGGGCCTAAGCGGGTGATAGATACCCCCATATCCGAGGAGGGGTTTACCGGTATCGGCATCGGGGCGGCCCTGGTAGGGCTTCGTCCGATCATCGAGTGGATGACCTTCAACTTCTCCATCCAGGCCATGGACCAGGTGTTCAACAACGCCGCGAAGATAAGGTACATGTCAGGGGGGCAGTTCACCGTGCCCGTCGTGTTCAGAGGTCCGAACGGCCTGGCTGAACAACTCTCCTCCCAGCACTCCCAGGCCCTCCAGTCTCTATACGCCCATTTTCCAGGGCTCAAGGTCATAGCCCCCTCAATCCCCTATGATGCGAAGGGGATGCTGAAGACCGCTATCAGGGATGACAACCCTGTCGTGTTCCTGGAAGGAGAGCTGATGTACTCCTGGAAGGGGGAGGTGCCTGCAGAAGAGTACCTCGTCCCCCTGGGTGAGGCGGCGGTGCGAAGAGCGGGGAAGGATGTAACCATCGTCGGATTCTCAAAGCCAATGCAAATGGTTCAGGGGGCTGCTGCTGTTCTTGAGAAGGAGGGGGTGGATGCTGAGGTAATTGACATCAGGTCCATCCGCCCTCTTGATGAGAAGTCCATCTTCGAATCGGTGAAGAGGACGAATCGTTGTGTTGTGGTGGATGAGGCATGGCCCTTTGCGAGTGTGGGCTCCCACATCGCATGGCTCGTTTCGCATAAGTGCTTCGACTGGCTCGATGCGCCGGTTGAGCTCGTCTCGATGGAGGACGTGCCCATACCCTACAACCACACCCTCGAGCTTGCGGCTCAACCTTCGGTCGAGAAGATTGTAAAGGCGGCAAAGAGGGTTCTCTACAGGGAGTGAGCAACCATTTGGCTCTTTTTTGAAGCTAACTAATAAAAACGCATTGAATCATTTTACATTGTCATTGCGAGCGACCAACGGGAGCGTGGCAATCTCGCCTCATATCCTTTAGATTGCTTCGTCGGTCGTAACGACCTCCTCGCAATGACACTTTACTTAATGCGTTTGTATTAATCAAAGCGGTTGAAGAATCCAAGCACGCTCATGGGCACACTGAAGAGGACGTTTAAATGACAAGCTCGTAGTGTTTACCGTAGGTCACAATTGCCGCCCTGTACCCCTGTGCCTCAAGCAGTTTTTT
>CAZPCG010000181.1:3050-5169 GCA_964584875.1 uncultured Spirochaetota bacterium | reverse complement strand
ACATCACAGATTCCTGAAAGAAAGGAAGGGTTGGCGGTAACCGCAACCCCTCCCGTAACGACGAGCGGATGGTCGGGACCCCGCTCCTCACGGACTGGCGGAATGGATGAGAGGAGGAGCATGCGCACGATGTTGATATACCCGAGCTCAAAGGAAACAGAAAAAAAAGCCGCATCGTATCCCGAAAGATCCTTCTTTCCCGATGGTCCCACCCTGCGCTCAGGGGAAACCCTCCTCGAGGGTAAGTCACCGGCATCCGGGGAGAGGAGCATTCCATCTTTCTCGATGAAAAAGCGATGGGCCTGTATGCCGCCGAAGGATGCGATGTGGTGAAAGAGGTTGTGAAGGCCGAGGTTGCTCATTCCCGTGTAGTAGGAATCGGGGAAGCAAACTGCTGCTTTAAAACGGCCGACCTGCGGGTAGGCGTGGAGGAACTTTTCTCCTGATTCCCTTCTAATCAGCCTTTCTCCTCAAAAAAGCAGGGATATCGTAATCGTCCTCCCTGTATTTCTTCTTTAAACTGGTACTGCCGATTATTGGAAGTTCCCTCGCCACAGGAGGCCTCTGCCGCTTTGGCTCAAACTCTTTCAGAGGGAAGACCTCAAAGCCTTTCGTCCCGCTCAAATCATCCTCGACCTTCGCCGTTTTCAAGAAGCCTGTGGCAATGACGGTCACCCTTACCTCATTTGCTATCGACGAGTCGATGACCATTCCCGCTATGATCATTGCATCGCCGCAGGCGTTGCCGGTGATGAGCTTCACGATCTCGTCGTACTCGAAGAGGGAGAGATCCTGACCGCCGGTAACGTTGACGAGTATTCCCTTGGCACCTGTGATTGTGGCATCCTCAAGAAGGGGGTTGTTGATGGCAAGCTGAGCAGCCTCCAGGGCCTTGTTTTCCCCCTTGCCAACCCCCGTCCCCATGAGAGCGCCGCCCGACATGTTCATGATAGTTTTAACATCGGCAAAGTCAATGTTAATCTCTCCGGGTACGGTGATCAGGTCTGAGATGCCCTGTACACCCTGCCGCAGAACTTCATCAGCAATTCGGAAGGCCTCCAGGATCGAGGTTTTCCTGTCTACGATTTCAAGGAGCTGCTGATTGGGTATCACGATGAGGGTATCGGCAACCTCCATGAGCTTTGCTATGCCCTCGTGGGCTATCTCCATCTTCCTCTCAAGCTCGAAATTGAAGGGTTTCGTCACTATGCCAACAGTGAGGGCGCCTATCTCCTTGGAAACACCTCCAACGATAGGCGCAGCCCCCGTTCCGGTTCCCCCTCCCATCCCGGCGGTTATAAATACCATCTCGGCACCGCGCAGCACTTCGACTATCTTTTCCCTGTCCTCAAGCGCCGCCTTTTCGCCTATCTCCGGATCAGCGCCTGCGCCAAGGCCCTTGGTGAGCCTTGCGCCTAGCTGAACCTTGTGGGGGGCTTTGTTGAAGCTAAGGGACTGAAGATCGGTGTTTGCCGCAATGAGCTCAACATTCCTCAGGTTTGCATCTACCATCCTGTTTATTGCATTGCAGCCCCCTCCCCCAATGCCTATCACCTTGATCTTATTTGCTAAAACCCCTTCATCCACGATTTCAAACTCCATTGCATTCCCCTCCCCTTAAAAAGGACTGTAAGCTAGAAGAATTCCCCGAGCCAGGTCGACATTCTCTTCTTTATATTACTGAAGAGGCCGGCTCCCCTGTTCTCCATGAAGCTCTCCGGCCTCGCACGTAAACCGTAGAACACAAGCCCAACACCTGTGGCAAACTCCGGTGATGACACCTCTTCATAAAGCCCGTTTACATTCGAGGGTCTTCCGATCCGCACAGGCATCTGGAAAACATCCTCGGCAATCTTCTCAGTTCCCTCAAGCAGAGAAGCTCCACCGGTAAGCACAATCCCGCCTGCAAGGCTCTCCTTGAATTCCTTCTTGTCCAGGTCTTCCTTGACGAGGAAGAAGATCTCCTCCATCCTCGGTTGAATTATTTCTGCCAGAACCTGGCGCGGCAGTTTCGTCGGGTTGCGCCCCCCGACATTCGGGACATCGATGAGCTCATCCGGTCCAACGAGATCAGAGCGACCCCCCCCCCCCCGTTTCTTTATGGGGGAGGCCGGGGGTG
>CAZPCG010000181.1:0-3040 GCA_964584875.1 uncultured Spirochaetota bacterium | reverse complement strand
CGGCAGCGTATATCGGGGTCCTCAGGCCTATGGAAATATCACTGGTCACATGATTGCCGCCCATTGCAATGACGTTTGTATGCCATATGCTCCCGTTCAGATACACCAGAACATCGGTGGTACCCCCCCCTATATCTATAAGGACTACTCCAAGTTCTTTCTCATCATCCTTGAGGGTTGCAAGCGCAGCTGCCAGAGGCTCAAGCACTATATCGTTCACCGCATAGCCGGCCCGGTTCACGCTCTTCACGATGTTCTGGGCTGAGGCCACGGCGCCTGTCACGATGTGTACCTCGGCTTCCAGCCGGACACCGCTCATCCCGATCGGGTCCTTTATCCCGTCCTGGGAATCAACGATGAACTCCTGCGGAATGACGTGGATGACCTCACGCTCCATGGGGAGCGCCAGGGCCTTTGCAGCATCGATAACCCTCTCCACCTCCGCCTCGGTTATTTCCCTGCTCTTTGATGAAACGGCAACAACCCCCCTGGAGTTGATGCCTTCTATATGGCCCCCTGCTATGCCTGCGTATACCGATTTCACCTCGGTCCCCGCCATAAGCTCTGCTTTCTCAACAGCCGTTGCTACAGAATTCACCGTTGATTCAATATTAACCACCACTCCCTTGCGCAGGCCCCTCGATGGGGAAGTGCCCACCCCTACCACATCAATTCCATTATATTCGTTAATCCGGCCTATAATTGCACAAACCTTTGTTGTGCCAATGTCGAGGCCTACAATGAAATCATCCTCATAGCTCATTGAACAACTCTCCTTCCCTCACTGCGGCATGGGAAAAACTCATATCGATTTCAAAAACCTTTTTCTTCGAAGCAGGATCGGGATGTATCGTTTGAAGGACAATTTGCAGCGCACGGAGACGTTTCAGCTTGTCTTTTGTAACACTGCTTCCCAGATACACCCTGTACCTTGCATCGTGCAGGTAAACGGTGATCCCGCTATCATCCACAGAAAAGGAATCGACGAACCTGAAGAACTCCGGGTAGTCCTTCCTGAACCTGAGCACCTCTTCAAGGAGGTTGAGAAGCATGGAATTTTCCACCCGGTATCCAGTTTTAATATCGTCATTATCCGATAAAAATGTAATGAAAGGATAGTCCCCGGGGCTTCGCTCATCCATCGCTGAGAGCACCACACCATCCTGACTCAACCAGTAGAGCTTTTCCGCATGTTCAAGGGCGGCACCCCTTTCCTTCTCTGCAATGAAGATCCTGAGGGTATCCGGATAGACCTTCACAACCTCAACCCTCTCTATCCTCGCATCCTGGCGCAGTAGCCTCATTGCCCGCTCCCTGCTGAAAAAAAGCAGTGAGTGCTCCGAGTCCAGCCCGATGAGCCGTGCAATCTCCCCGTTTGTAACCGAGCTATTTCCGAAAATCTGTACCCGCTCAATGGGAAGAATGGTTGCGACTCTGACCCCAATACCCATACGAACCAAAACAAGTGCAATAAGCATGGAGATGAGAAGCACAAGGATGAAGCGCACAACCTTCCTTGATCGCAGGGTATCCTTTCTCGATTCTTCGATCATTCCAATAACCGCCCATCCTGCTCACCATACCCCCTCTTTCTCGAAAGATTGAGCAGAATTCCCATCATTATGGAATTCGCAAGCAGGCCGGACCCTCCATAGCTTAAAAATGGCAGAGATATCCCAGTTGAGGGCAACAGCCCCGTAACAACGGCAATATTGAAAACCGCCTCCCACGCAATAAGCGAGGTTATTCCGAATGCGAGGAAGAATTCAAAAGACCCATGCTGGGAGCAGGCAATCCTGTACCCCCTGTAGACGAGGACCATGTACATGCCGATTACAACCAAAACTCCGATAAAACCGATCTCCTCTGCAAGCACGGCGAAGATGAAGTCTGTATGGGGGATGGGGAGATACTTCATCTTCTGCACGCTCCTCCCGAGGCCCGCGCCGCCCAACCCTCCGAGAGCAAAGGCTTTGAAGGACTGGATGAGCTGATACCCCTTATCCGTCGGATCGGCCCATGGGTTGAGAAAACCTATAATCCTCTCTCTCCTGTAGCCCTCTTCGATGATCATGAGAAACAGCGCCGGTATGGAAACGACGATGAGGGAGATTATCGAGAATGCCCGTATGCCAGCAATGAAAAACATGAGAATCGCAAGGAAAAACAGCAGGAACGCCGTCGAGAAATCGGGTTCGAGGAAGACGAGGAAGGAAAAAACCGAGACGATGAGGAAGGGCGGCAGAAATCCCCTGTAAAAATCATTTATCTTCTCCCCCTTTTTTGAGAGAACAGAAGAGAGGTACATAATCAGCACAACCTTTGCAAACTCAGAGGGCTGGAAGCCCACAGAGAAGGCCCTGAACCACCTCCGGGAGGGGTGAACTATGCCGATCTCCCTTAATACTGGCATGAAGAGAAGCAGAAGCAGCAGTATGATACCCCACACAAGCACCTTCACCGAGCGCTCAATCAACCGGTAATCCATAAAGATAAAGAGCAGACAGGCAAGGTAGGATAGGACTACCCACATGAGCTGCCTCTTCAAAAAGTAAACCTGATCCCCCCGCCTCAGCCCCTCATTGATGCTTGCACTGTACACCATTACAATGCCGAGACCAAAGAAGAGGATGATAACTGCAAGAAGGACATAGTCGATCTCACCCGTTTCAGGGCCCCGGTAATCAACGAACTGCATGTCGGCCTGCGACTCTGTTCTCATTTCACTTTCACTGTATCTTCAGAGTGCTGAGGGCAATGAGAGCAAGCATAGCCCCTGCAATCCAGAAGCGGACGATGATTTTTGACTCAGACCACCCCTTCAGCTCGAAGTGATGATGGAAGGGCGCCATGAGAAAAACCCGCTTTCGGAATAATTTGTATGAAAAAACCTGAATAATGACCGAGAGCGCCTCGGCAACGAATACTCCACCGATAATCACGAGGAGTATCTCTTTCTTGATGAGAATCGCCACCACACCCATAGCCCCTCCCAGGGAGAGGGAACCCGTATCTCCCATGAACACTTCTGCGGGATGGG
>CAZPCG010000180.1:0-5185 GCA_964584875.1 uncultured Spirochaetota bacterium | reverse complement strand
ATGCCCTCTTTACCTCAACCTCAGCCGTGACCGTTACCGGGCTTATCGTTGTCGAAACAGGCACCGCATACTCCAGAATCGGGCATATCTTCATAATAATGCTTATTCAGGCTGGCGGGCTCGGTATTATGACCATTGCAGCCTTTATCCAGGTGTCCCTCGGCAGTCAGATGAGCGTCTACGGACGCTTCTCAACAGCCAGCCTGCTGGACCAGGCCGATCTTAAAAACCTCTTCATGGTAATACGGGCCATTGTAATAATTACCTTCTTCTTCGAGTCCATCGGTACCCTGCTCTTTCTCCCATTTTTCATGAGGCGGATATCGGGCGGCCTCGAAGCGTTGTTCTATTCGATATTCCACGCGATCTCGGCATTCTGCAATGCAGGGTTCTCACTCTATTCCATCAGCTTCATGCATGCAGTGGGAAATATGCTGTCCAACCTCGTACTCATGTGGCTCATCGTGTCGGGAGGGCTTGGGTTCACAGTTCTCCTCAACCTGGGGAGGAAGCTTGTTAGAGGTGAGAAGGAGCGAATCACGGTGCAGACGAGGATTGTTCTCGTTTCAACCCTGGTTTTCATTATTTTTGGGGCTGTGAACTTTTTCCTCTTCGAGCGTGATTTTATTCTCAGGGAGTTAAAGCCCCACGAGAAGTTCCTTGCTTCCCTCTTCCAGTCAGTCACAACGAGGACTGCGGGGTTCAACACCGTGGATACGAGCTCTCTCAGGCCTATCACGCTTTTCATGATGAGCACGCTTATGTTTATTGGGGCCTCCCCGGGATCAACCGGTGGGGGTATCAAAACCACGACCTTCTTCATACTCGTCCTCTCGATAATAACAATACTGAGGGACCAGAGGTTCAACACGATATTCAGGAGGCGAATCCCCTTTGGGGTAGTTAACAGGGCCCTTGCAATACTGGTATCAGCTCTATCACTTATCATAGCTGGTACCCTGCTGCTCGGCCTCACCGAGCGGTTTTCACTCATACAGATATTTTTTGAGACTGTCTCTGCCTTCGGCACGGTCGGCCTTTCTACGGGAATCACTCCCCATCTGAGTGATTTCGGGAAGATCGTCATCATGGTCTCCATGTTCGTTGGGAGGCTTGGACCTCTGACCATGGTTCTTGCCATTCGCAACCTGCAGAGAACCAAGCTTGTGACCTATCCGGAGGAGAGGGTCATGGTAGGATAGGGAAGGAGGAGTATATGAAGCAGTTTGCCATCTTCGGTCTCGGTGTTTTCGGCGTTTCGGTGGCAAAAAACCTCATGAAGGAAGGTATGGAGGTCATCGCTATCGACAACCACGAGAAGAATATTGAGCTTATCAAGAACGATGTCACTGAGGCGGCAATCCTCGACAGCACGAAGGAAGAGGCGCTTCGTGCAATAGATATAGGCAGGGTTGACTGCGCGATTGTGTGCATAGGGGATGACCTTGAGGCGAGCATACTGACATCGCTGCTTTTGAAAAAGCTTGAGGTACCGAAAATCATAGCGCGTGCAAACTCTCGTGATCACCGTCAGATACTCTCCCTAATCGGAGTCGATGAGATCATCTCCCCGGAAGAGGAGATGGGGATGCGGCTTGCCCGCCGGTTGAGCTCCACCCACATACTGCATCACCTCGATATATCCGAGGACCATACCATTGCCGAGGTGATGGTGGGTGACAGTTTCGTCGGGAGGTCTCTCAGAGATCTGAATCTCAGGTCACGGTTTGGGGTGAACATCGTTGGCATCAAAAAGAAGGTTCCTCAGGTTACTGAGACAGGGGAAAATATCTTCGCCGAAAAATACGTGGACTTTCCATCGCCCGATGATGTCGTCGAAGAGAGTGATGTGCTTGTCATGGTGGGTAATGAGAGGGCGGTATCCGAGCTGGAGGGGTACATAGAGAGGGAGAAGTGAGAAGAGTACCATTTTATCCCTTGATGTTGATTGTTAAATGTACTAACATGGAAGGAGGCACCCGCGTATGATCAAGTTAAACAATCGGGGGATAGTCGAATGAAACTATCTTATAATGTTTTCATGAGGGCATACAGCTTCTTTTCAATTCTCTTCTTTGTTTTTGGAGCTCTTGCTATAGTGGTCGGTGGGCCTGCGCTCATCGTCAGCTATGCATGGAGCGAGCCCTCTATACGCTCGGCCGTGCTCGCGTTCAGGCTCGTCGTCGTGTTTCTCTTTGGAGCAGGGTTTGTCATCAGTTCGCTCGTTCTGGTTGTGATTCGAAGGAGAGGATTTGTCGCTTATAAGCGTATTATTGAAAGGCTTTCCTCTGACAGGAGCATGAGCTTCAATCTGAACGTCACCTTCCCGGAACAGGACGAGTTTGGAAATCTGGGGAAATGGCTAAACAAGTTCATGCAGCGATTGAGAGATTTTGACAGAATCAAGGTAGAGAGGCTCAGGACTGCCCAGCAGCGGATCACCTTCATCTCGGAGATTGTTGATAAGGGGATCGTGACCATATCGAATGAAAACAGGATCCTCTATGCAAACTCCCACTTCATCGATCTGCTCAATATCGGTGAAAAAACTGTTGTTGGACTACCGATAAATAGGGTGGTGGAGAATGAGTACATCCTGAAAGCTCTTGAGGAGATTAAAGAAAAGCCGAAGAACCAGGTGCTGGACGACCTGAAGATAAAATCAGGAGACACTGTGTACAAAACGAAGGTGATAATAGTTCCAATCATAAGCAGTGAAGTTGAGTTAGTGGAAACTATGATTATTTTCGATTACATACAGAAAAAAGTCCTGCAGATATAGAACATCAATTTGTAAATCTTTTATTACTGTGACGGCATGGGAGAGATGCCCATGGTTATGAGGGTGACGATTTGCACAGCTCTTGCAGCGCTCTTCATCCAGTTTTCCCCCTGCTCCTATGCCCAGACCGAGCTAATTGGAAAGGCGGAGGTCAGAGACCTCAAATGGGGAGGCGTCGAGCACGGATGGAGCAGTATCTATATGCTCAACAATGTTCAGCTCCAAAGGGGACCGATGGGGAGGCTGAACATCATTCTTGATGACGCAAGCCCCATACCGGATGAAAGCACCGATCTCTACCTTCATTTCGATGATTGCAGGAAGAATTACGTTTCGATGAACACCCCCAATTACAGGGCAGGCGCTGTTGAAATATTCCCTTCAGAGGATATTAAAAAGTACGGCAGAAGCTCTGCGGGCTTTCTCCGATACTCAAACAGGATTGAGATCAAACCCCTTGCAGAAAGCCTCTTCTTCTCAGAAAAGTTTCTTCCGAGCTTTACGATTGACTTTTTTCTCTACCCTGTCGCACTTCATGACGGGGACAGTGTATTAACGTGGTATGCTCCGACGGTGGATTCGGGAGACGCGTTTTCCGGCTTTAAGGCCTTCTTTAAAAACGGGAAATTGCACTGGAAGTTAGACAGTGTATTTTACAACCAGGATGGTGGTCCTGTTCAGGTTCTTGCCGCAGAGATGGATAGGGCCCCGCTCAATGAGTGGCATCACCACGCCCTTCACTACGATTCATCGACCGGAATGCTTGTGCTCTATTATGATGGAAAGGAGAGCAGCATTCGGTGGCTGACAAAAAGCGGTGAAGAAGGGGGGACGCTTCTGCGGGGGAGGATTTCCCCATACCTTGCTCCTTCCATAACGATAGGTGAAAAGTTCCTCGGTTACATTGATGAGTTCCGGATTTCCAGAGGGAAAGCTCCGTTCTTCCTAGCTAATTACAAGCTGGAAGGAGTGGTTATGAGCGAGGTGCTTGACCTCGAGAACGTGGGTACGAAATTCGTCAAGATCATGTGGGATAGCACAGAGGACAATGGGACATCGATTCGGCTGTTCCTGCGGATGTCAAACCTCTACTTCCTTCCAGCTTCAGAAAGGTTGCAGAAGACGGGGGAGAGGGTATCTCCGGAATACCCGGGCATTGTCATGGCTGAGGCTTCAACCCATTCAGCTCCTGAATGGGTACCGGTCAGGAGCAACACCGAGCTTCGCGACCGGGTACTGAGCGGGAGGTACCTTCAGTGGAAGGCAGTGCTCTATGGGACCGAGGGCAGGTACACACCCGTGCTGCATGCAATCACGGTGCAGATCGAGCCCGATCCGCCTCCCGGGGCACCGATACTCCTCGAGGCACGCCCCATGAGCAGAGGAGCCCTGATAAAATGGGTGAAGAATACGGAAAGGGATGTGGTCGGATATAAAGTCTACTACGGAAACGCAACAAAGAACTACTTTGGCAGGGGAGCGCTGCTGGGTGACTCCCCGGTGTTCGTTGCCGCTTCAGTGGATGCTGGCGATACCGAGATGCTTGAGCTGAAGGGGCTTGAGAACGAGAGGGTCTATTTTATCAGTGTCACCGCTGTTGACAGCGCCAGGCAGGAAGGAGGCTTCAGCAGGGAGCTCATCGTGCGCCCCTCGATGATCCACGAATGAGCAGAGCCATTTCAAAGCTCTGTGATTGTCCTGAAATTACAGGTTAAGCTTCATAGACTCTTACCCTTTAATACTTACCTCTTGACCTTTTTCTCAATCAATGCTTATTTTGAGATAAATTAGATAAAAAATATCCTATAAATTTACTTAATGCAAAGGGACAAACCATGAAGTTTTCAACAAGCATTGAGTACGCCATCCACGGGCTTGTGTATCTTGCTGAAGCTTCGGCTGCAGGAACGACTCTTATCTCAGACATCGCCAGGGCTATCGGGGTGCCGGAGGCCTACCTGCGCAAGGTCTTCCAGCAGCTTGTTCGAAGCGGTATCGTCACCTCAAAGCGGGGTGTGCGGGGAGGATTCTGCCTGGCACGTGAGCCGGAGCTGATCACGCTGAAGGACGTGGTGGAGGCGATCGATGGCTCAATGCCCCTGTACTCCTGTTTGAGGCTGCAAAGGGGGTGCAGGCTCAGCCAGGACTGCCCGGTACGGGAGGTCTTTGAAGAGGCGAGGCAGAGGATGGCTGAGATACTTGCGGCAACCTCCATAAAGGACCTTCTAAATGACCTATCGAAACAACAAAATGAGGTTACGTGGTTGAAGATAAAAGCATAAAATAGCCTTGAATCCCTGTTCTCTGCTTCTTTTGTTTTACACCGCAGGATAAAAAAAGAAGGTTCTCATCGCTTTACTCCTAAGTGAATTGACTATTTCCCCCTATGTACTATAATTAGTT
>CAZPCG010000179.1:0-5211 GCA_964584875.1 uncultured Spirochaetota bacterium | reverse complement strand
TGAGGGCTGGTCCATGATCACAACCGGGACTTTCTTTGCAAGCTGGGTGAGGAAGGCCCTGTTCTCCCGTACACCCTTGTACCAGCACATGATCAGACCGTCGATCCGTCTTTGAAGAAGCTGGTTGATGTAATCCTTCTCACGCTCCGAGTCAATATCTGTTGAGCATACTATTGCAACGTATCCGTGCTTCCTTGCGGCGCTTTCAACGTGCTCCAGGAACTCGGCATAAAAGAGATTCTTGAAATCGGGTATAAGCACACCAATGGTTTTTGTCCTCTGCCTCCTCATCCCCTGTGCCAGCATGCTTGGCAAGTAGTTGAGGTCGCCGATAATCTGCTGAATTCTCTGTCTTGTCTGTTCGTTTACAAGGTCCGGACTGTTCAACACCCGCGAGACGGTGGTTTTCGACACCCCGGCTAATCTCGCTACGTCTAAGATAGTTGGCATTCTATATTTTGTGGTAATATTATGGTATCGGTTTCATGAAAATGATACCATAATGAGGATTCCTGTCAAGACTTTTTTCCACAAGGGTACTCGAACGAGCTTTGTACATCCTTGCATGCCCTATGCTGCGATGGGGTATTTTCCATACTCACTGATTGTTTCAAGCATCACCCTGTACAGCCCCGGATCGATCCCCGCATGCAGGGAATTGCTCGATGAGATTATGTGACCTCCCCCTGGAGACCCTTTTCGGATGCAATCCCTCACCTCCTCTCTCACCTGCTCGGGAGTCCCCTGGACCAGGGTCTTCACACAGTTGATGTTCCCTTTTCTTGCGATCCGGTGCCCGTACCTCTCACGGATGTACCCGATGTCCATTCCTCCGAGCGGATCGATCGGGTCAAGGCAGTCTATCCCTGAATCAACGATCATATCCAGGATGGGGTTGAGGTTTCCGTCGCTGTGCTTGATAACGTAGAAACCCAGCCTCTTGTACCCCTGGATAACCCGCCTGAACTCCGGATAGAGAAACTCCCTGAACATCGCAGGAGAAACAAAGGGACCCCTGCTGTCTGCAAGATCGTCTCCAATCCCTATGATCGTAACTCCCCTCTTCTTAACAAGATTTGCAAGCTCCAGGTTGTAATCGACCGAGAATCCAACGATCTTCCGCACGAGCTCAGGCTCCACGATAAAAGCCATGAGAAATCTGTCGAGTCCCATCATATCGCGGGGAAAGGAGAAGACATCGTGAAGGTTTACGACAACCGCCTTCTGGTTTCCAAATCGCTCCAGCACCTCGTCGATTTTAATAAACCTGATGGGTGAGTCATGTGGTGGCGGCTCGTATCTCTCAAAGGATTCAAGATCGGTAATGGGATGATCAACGGCAACCGGGTACCTGTCAGGCCCGGTCAGACGTCTTGTGATTCTGAACTCG
Source organism: uncultured Spirochaetota bacterium (assembly GCA_964584875.1). Classification (GTDB taxonomy): domain Bacteria; phylum Spirochaetota; class B62-G9; order B62-G9; family DRHN01; genus CAZPCG01. The sequence continues at coordinate 3,821 of CAZPCG010000179.1, read as the reverse complement.
TCGACAAAGGTATTTTCATCAATGACCTCAAGCTTTTCAAAACCCGGGGCACAGCAGACCGCATCATGTCCTGCAGCTTCCACGAAATCAAGCTCCGTACCGCCTGGACAGAATGCCTCGATGATGGGCTGTGAAACCTTCCACTCGAAGGTGGGCAGCCTGTCAGGCTCCCTCCTCTCAAGCGCTGCAACTATCCTCTCTTTCGAAGTCATTGGCTTCTCTGATCTCCCCCTCAATATTCCGCCATGAGCTTCCTGATACCTCCGGCAATTCTTTCAGGCTGCGGAACGTACAGCTTCTCGAGGGCCGGAGAGAACGGCGCAGGGGTGTTCGGGGCAGAGATTCTCGTAATGGGCGCAAGGAGGTAGTCGGGAATGCTTTCTGCTATCTGCATACCGATTTCGGCGCCAACCCCACCCTGCTTTGGAGATTCCTCCACGATGACCACCCTCCCTGTCTTCTTGACTGAGCCCAGGACCAGTTCAAGGTCAACAGGCCAGAGGGTTCTCGGATCTATCACCTCGCAGGATATCCCTTCGTTCTCCAGAGTTTGGGCAGCATTTATGCTGAAATGCATCATGAGCAGAGAAGCAATCACCGTTACATCAGTGCCCTCACGGCGTATGATACCCTTTCCAATCGGTATGGTGTAATCCTCATCTGGAATTTCAGAGGATGCATCGATCGTGCCTGTCTCAGCCCTTATCCCCTTTGCCCCGTAGAGGAGTTTATGCTCGAAGATCAGAACCGGGTCGTCATCGCGGACCGCCGAGCGCAGAAGCCCTGCAGCATCGTAGGCTGTAGCCGGGGCAACGATCTTGATCCCCGGGCATGAGATGAAGTACGGCTCAAGGCTCTGGGCGTGCTGCGCCCCCCGACCTGTCACGCCAACAGGGGCACGCATAACAACCGGCACTTTGAGCTTCCCTCCGGACATGAATCTGAGCTTTGCGATCTGATCCACCACCTGGTCCATGGCGCAGAAGAGGAAGTCCCCGTACTGCACGTCCGCAATGGGGCGCATCCCCATGATCGCTGCGCCACAGGCAGCTCCGAATATGCCGCTCTCCGAAATTGGTGTGTCTATGATGCGCTCCCTGAAGTCCTTCTCCAGGCCGAGGGTAACGGTAAATGCACCCCCATACCCGCCGGGTATGCCGATATCCTCCCCGATGCAGAATACGCTCGGGTCCCTTGCCATTTCATCGTGGATTGCCTTCCTCAGCGCCTCCGCAATCCCCATCCTCATCCTGGCACCTCCATCTTTTCATCCAACATCAATCCGTGATATTCTCAACACCCCTATTGGGGAACCCCCATATTGACATAAAAGCCGCTGTACAGATCCTCTGGTGAGGGGTCAGGGCTACCTTGTGCAAACTCTATGGCTTTTTCGACCCTCGCCTCAACATCCTTCCTCAGCTCAGCGACTTCCCCCTCCTGGAGAACCTTTTCCTCTAAGAGCAGCCTTTCAAAAAAGGGAACCGGGTCCTTCTTCTGCCAGTATGCCTTCTCTTCTTCTGACATATAATTATTCGGGTCGCGCCTCGAATGCCCGCAGAGCCTGAAGGTCTTGAGCTCAAGCAGCGTCGGTCCCTCCCCATTCCTTGCCCTTTCCACAGCCTCCTTCGCATGCTCGTACACATTGAGAACATCCATGCCGTCGGCAATATCACCCCGCATGCCGTACGCAGCCGCACGATCGGCAATGTTCTCTAGCTTCAGCACCCTCTTGATGCTCGTCGATGCCCCGTAGAGGTTGTTTTCACAGACAAAGACGGCAGGTACGGTGTAAGCTGCCGCCATGTTCAGCCCCTCGTGGAAGTCCCCCTCATTGGATGCGCCATCTCCGAAGAAACCTACCGCAACCCTCTTCTCACCCCTCAGTTTGAAAGCAAGAGCCATTCCCATTACGATCGGGATGTTTGCTCCAACAATAGCAATGGAGGGGATCATGCCCTTAGAAAGGTCCCCCACATGCATCGATCCCCCCCTTCCCCTGCAGCAGCCGGTCGCCTTCCCGTATAGTTCAGCCATTATTTCTTCCATGGGTATCCCGCGTGCTATCGCGTGGCCGTGTGGTCTGTGAGTGGAGGCAATGACATCTTGTTCCTCAAGGGTGGAGCACACTCCAACGGCGCAGGCCTCCATACCGATGTACTGGTGAACCGTTCCGGGCATCTTTCCCTCGAGAAACAGGAAGCGGATCCGCTCCTCGAACTGGCGGATCTCAAGCATGCGAATGAACATGGCGGTAAGCTTATCCCCGCCAAGCTTTTTCATTATTCTGGTATGATCAACCTTCTTCATAGTGGCCATACTACTGCATATCCTCCACGATCTTCTTGAATTCTTCGAGAAAGGCAGCGCCCTGGGCGCCGTTCACGATCCTGTGATCAAAGCTCCCCGTAACCGTGCAGGCGTTCCTGATGCTCATGGCGGCTGCATCATCGATGAACAGCGTTTTCTTCATCCTGCCTACCGCGAGTATACCCGACTGAGTCGGATTGATAATTGCTAAAAACTCATCGACCTTGTAGATACCCAGATTGGTTATGGTAAAGGTCCCCCCGGTAATGTCGGCAGGTTCAAGCCTTTCATTCCGCACCTTCGCCATAAGCCACTTCACCTCGCGGTCTATTCCCTCGATGCTCTTTGAGTCAGCATCCCTCAAAACGGGGACGTATAACTCATCCCCCCTAGATACGGCAAACCCGATATTGACCCTTTCGAAGAGTATGAGCTTATCATCTCTGAAGCTTGCGTTCAACCGGGGATGCTGCTTTAAAGCCCGTGATACAGCATATATGAGGAATGAATAGACTGAGGCCTTCGTCCCATCTTTTCCCGTACACCGCAATCTCCACCTGAGCAGTCCATCGGTGAAAACCTCTGTTTTTAAATAATAGTGGGGTATTGTGGTTTTGCTCCTCAGGAGGTTACGCGCAACTGCAAGCTGGGTACGAGAAAGTGCAACCTCTCTTGCTCCGGCTTCTGGAACAATCCGTTTGGGGGGAGGCACAATTTCTCCTCTTGCTGCCTCCTCCCTGACTCCTCCTTCCATGGCAGACGGTTCAAGGTACAGCTCTATGTCCCGTTTCGTAATGAGACCCCTGGGGCCGCTGCCTTTTACCTTTCCAAGATCAACGCCCTTCTTCCTTGCGATGTTTCGCACAAGAGGCGTTGCCTTTATCCCCTCATTATTCCATACATCCGGCTTAACCCCAAACTCTTCACTCACCCCTGAAACCTCTCCACCTCCAGATTGGGGCTCAACAGCACTGACTTTTCCAATCGATACCTCTGATGGCTTTCCCGAAGGAAGCACCACCTTTTCACCAGGTTTACCCAGAAGGGCAATGACGGTCCCGGCATCAACGATTGAATCTGGAGCAGCCAGCAGCTTCAAAACCGTCCCGCCCTCATAGCTCTCAACTGCCATGGTTACCTTATCGGTTTCAACCTCACAGATCGGGTCGCCCTTCTGAACCCGATCCCCCTCCTTCACAAGCCAGTTGATGAGCCTCACCTCGTCGGTCGTTTGACTGAGACGGGGCATCCTTATCTCTATCGCCATGGAGCATGCTCCCTATCATACCTTTTGTTTTTGCTAATTAATTCCATTAAATCAATCCCATAACCAGACATTTGCACCTTACTCCTCCATTGTAAAGGGCCTGGGATGGAACTTCGGTGCTACCCGCAGCCAGGGAGTTTTCGGCCTCTCGATGTACCCCCACTTCTCAAGGGCCCTCCTCAGCGCCATGTTCTCAGGCCTTCTGGCATACTCGGCAATATGCACCCCCTCCATGACCGCAGCA
>CAZPCG010000178.1:2543-5229 GCA_964584875.1 uncultured Spirochaetota bacterium | reverse complement strand
TTTTTCCCTGGAGGAATACACCTTTTGCCTGCCCGGTCGATAAAATGTTGTTATGGAACCGCAGAGACTATAATGAAATGCTTATTTTTCAGGCTTTCTTATCATTCATACCGGTCTTCTGCCATATTCACAAACCCCCGGGATTTGACTATTCCGGCTTTTTGTATCAATTTATACAATAGAAAACCATACAAAGGAGCGCATTATGGCACAAAGACGTGTAAAATCAACAAGCAGGCGCATCACTCCTAACATGGTAATTGGTGTGCTGGTCTTCCTGTTTATCATCATCATGCTGTCGACGAGCTTCTTCATCGTTGACCAGAAAGAGCAGGGAGTGGTGCTCCGCTTTGGAAAATTTACAAGGCTCACGGAGCCAGGATTGCACTTCAAGTTTCCTTTTGGAATCGAGAAGAAGTACAACGTGCCCACCCAGGTGGTTTTGAAGGAGGAATTTGGTTTTAGAACGGAAAAGCCGGGACTTACCACCATCTACTCCAAGCTCGATTACCCCGACGAATCGGTTATGCTCACCGGTGACCTCAATATAGTGGATGTTGAGTGGATCATCCAGTTCCGCATTGTGGATCCAGTCAAATGGCTGTTTAAGGTTGAAAACCAGACGAAGACCATCCATGACATTTCACAGTCCGTGATCAATCTGCTGGTTGGGGACCGAGCGATTCTGGACGTTATCGGTGCCGAACGTGCCAATATTGAGCAACAGGGCCAGGATATGATGAACAGGCTCTTCGACAGATACGGCCTGGGTATACGGGTCACCACGGTAAAGCTTCAAAACATCGTCCCGCCTGCCGGTACGGTACAGGCAGCGTTCGAAGACGTAAACAAGGCGATTCAGGATCGAAGCCGGTTCATCAACGAGGGCAAACAGGCGTACAACGAAGCAATACCGAAAGCGAAAGGGGTTGCAGAACAGCTCATTCAGCAGGCCAGAGGATATGCAATAGAGAGAACTAATAGAGCAGAAGGTGATGTTGCCCGCTTTCTTGAGGTTCTCGAAGAGTACAGGCGAAACCCTGCCGTTACAAGAACAAGGCTCTATTTAGAGATGTTCGAAGATGTCTTTGCGGGTGCGGAAGACACCGATCTGATCGATAAAAACCTCTCGAATTTCATCCCCTTTAAATCCCTCTCAGTACCTGGACAAGGAGGTGCAAAGTGAGAAAGCTAGTGGTCACACTCATTATCGTAATAGCAGCACTTTTTCTCTTCTTCACCCTGGGCCCGCTGTACATCATAGAAGAGGGGAAACAGGCGGTAGTGGTCCGTTTCGGTAGAATTATGGAGGTACAGACTGAAGCGGGCCTCAAAACCAGGGTGCCGATGATCGACAAGGTGCGGAGGTATCCCAAGAAGATACTTTCCTGGGATGGAGAAGCACAGCGGCTGCCCACCATCGAAAATCAGTTTATCTGGGTTGATACCACGGCGCGCTGGAAGATATCAGATCCCAAGAAATTCTATGAATCTGTCGGAACGATTACACAGGCCCAATCACGTCTTGATGATGTCATCGATTCTGAGGTTCGTAAAATCATATCCCGAAACTCTCTCCGTGAAGCGGTCAGAAACTCAAACGTGATCAACGAGATAGAGCGAAGGGACGTCTATCTGGCTCCAACCGTGGAAGAGGGGACGGAGGAGGTTTCCGTGTCCGTGGCAATTTTCTCGGAGATAGTGTATGAGGAGATCGGCAAGGGCCGGAGCGTTCTCTCCGATGAAATCTTTGAGGAAGCTCGGCAGATCACCCCCCAGTACGGTATAGAGCTCATAGACATCATCACCAGGCAGATCAAATACTCTGAGGACCTGACTGAGAGTGTTTATAACCGTATGATAAAAGAGCGGAACCAGATCGCCCAGGCATTCCGATCAGACGGGCAGGGTAAAAAAGCGGCATGGGTAGGAAAGATGGAACACGAGCTCCGATCGATCGAATCGGGTGCCTACAAGACGGCGGAACGGATCAAGGGCGAGGCGGATGCAAAGGCGGCCGCAATTTACGCACAGGCGTACCGGCAAAATCCGGAGTTCTACTCCTTCTGGAAATCCCTTGAATCGTACAGGAAGATGCTCCCTAAGTTCAGGAAAACCTTGACTACGAACCCTGATTATTTCAACTATCTATATAACATGGAAGGGAAGCGCTAGAATAGCCTCCAGGTCCCGGCAACCACTTTCATGCCATGGCTGGGTTGCATCTCGTTCATACCACAGGATCGACCTCATCAATTTTTTGAATGAGCCTTTCCCAACTCAGTCCTGAAGCTCTGGCCGACAAACTCGCCATCTTAAAATCAGACTCCTGGCGGGTTGTGTCTCCGGGGATAGGAGTGTACTCAACAGTTTAAAGACTCCCCTCTTTTTTACCCTTCCCTTTGTCCTGGTGGAGTAAACCACTACACATTGTTTATAAAACGTTTATTCCATGTTTATTGAGTCTGCCCCTACCCTGAATATATTTAGAGATATAAACATGGAACAGAATATCCCTGTGTGGCCTCATGGATGTTATTGGAACTGGCCATTTGTAATTTACGTTTTCTTTTGAATGGGATACCATAGTTATATACAAAATTATGTCCACCGGTATCTTATTCTTACAACTTTTATAAAATGGCAGGAAAATGTTGATTTCCGGTCTGCGCGGTATGGACCAGGA
>CAZPCG010000178.1:0-2533 GCA_964584875.1 uncultured Spirochaetota bacterium | reverse complement strand
TATTGGAACTGGCCATTTGTAATGTACGTTTTCTTTTGAATTGGATACTATAGATTAGATCCATTCCTAGATATTTTAGATCCAATGCAGGGGGTCTATTCGTAGTTTTAATCGAATGCAGTCAATTAAAATAAGAGAGGTTTGCTTGAGAGCTAAGGTTCTCATAGTGGAGGACGAGCGGGAGATCGGGGAGCTTATCGGGGAGTATCTCGGCCGTGAAGGGATTGAGACGATGCTTGTTGAAACAGGAGAGGATGGGCTGAAAGCCCTCGAAGATGCCGCGTACGACCTCATCGTCCTCGACATAAACTTACCCGGGATCGATGGGTTTCAGTTCCTCCATAGGATTCGCAAGGAGCACGACCTGCCGGTGGTTATCGTATCTGCCAGAAACAGCGATGAGGATATGGTGCTCGGGCTGGGCATAGGCGCAGACGATTTTGTTACGAAGCCGTTCTCCCCCAAAGTTCTCGCAGCGCGGATACGGGCAAAACTGAGGCGATACTTCGATTTAAAGACGGAGCGAAGGAGTGTGGTGCGATTTGGTCCTTTCAAGCTCGACCTTGAGGGAAGCATTTTGGAAAAAGAAGGTGAAAGGGTGCCGCTCCCGCCGAAGGAGTTTGAGCTGCTCAGCTTTTTCGTGAGAAATCCCGGCACTACCATGACACCTGAAAAGCTGTACGAACACGTGTGGGGCCAGCAGTACGGCGACATCGCAACCGTTGCCATCCATATCCAGAGGCTCAGAAGGAGGATCGAAGAGGACCCCGCTCATCCCTGCTACATAGAGACCATCCACGGGTTCGGCTACAGGTTCAACCCCGACACACTCAGAGGGGAGCCATAAGGGATGAAGCTCAGAACGAAGCTCATATTCTTTGTCCTTGGAGTGGTCATAGTCCCCCTGCTCGTCTCAGGTCTCATCGGATACTACTTCCACCTCCGGAGGGAGTGGGTTCCTTCTCCAAAAAATATACAGCGCATACTGAATGAGTTCGAGAATGTATGCCGCTCCGTAAAGGGGCACAGCGGTTCGGCAGAGCCTGATTTCTCAGCCATAGCTCTTCCAAAAGGACTTTCGGTGTGGGTTGTGGATGTGCAAAGCAGGGTGATCTACACGAACAGAGAGGTTAGCGAGGAACATGAGCTGTTCGACGTTGCTGGAATTGGCCGTGGAATTCTGCTCGTGCATCCCATTACAGTCGAAGGCATAAACGATATAAAAGTGATGTTGCAGTTTCCCCCAGGGCCAGAGAACAGGAAAAAGAGAGGGCCCTTCTTTATCCAGTTTGTTGAGCGTTCGATGTGGTGGCTATTTGCCCTCATTGTGTTCTCATCTGTAATGATCACGATCATCCTGCGCTCTTTCAACCGGGCTGTTGCAAAGCTCGATAAGGCGACAAGGAGGATCGCTGAAGGCGACCTCGATTTCGAGCTTTCTGTTGAGGGAAGCGACGAGATTGCCTCGCTCACGAGGTCATTTGACAAGATGAGGAAGAACCTCAAAGATTCAATCGCACGAAGGTCTCGCTTCCTCATGAGCGTTTCCCACGACCTCAAAACCCCGCTCACATCGATCAAGGGATATGTAGAAGCAATATTGGACGGCCTTGCAGAAAACCCCGAGAAGCTCAACCGGTACCTTTCGGTGATCGGTGAAAAGTCAAAGGCGCTTGAGGAGCGGATCGGGAAGCTCATCGATTATGTGAACATGGAAACCGGTGACTGGAGGATGAGCTGGGAGGAGATAAATCTCCACGACTTCCTGACACATATCTCTGAGTTTTACAGGGAGGATGCCTCTGTCCTCAAGCGGACATTTCAAAACGATATCCGGATCCCGGAATCAGTGCGCGTAAAGGGGGATAGGGCCCTTCTGCTCCACTGCTTCGAAAACCTCTTTGATAATTCAGTACGCTACACGGGGGATGGTGATACGATAAAGCTGAGCGCGGTTTTGGAGGGTGAAGAAGCCCTCGTGGTCTTCAAGGATACAGGAATGGGGATAGAAGAGCATGAGATGGGTAAGGTATTTGAGCCATTCTACCGCGGCACACGATCCAGAAGGGAGCAGGGAAGCGGCCTCGGGCTCTCCATTGTAAAGTCGATCATCGATGCCCACGGGTGGAAAATAGGAATAGATTCGATCCCAGGCAAGGAAACCACGCTCACTATCCACATATCGCCCGTGAAGAATAATTAGGGCTATCATTATTTTTTCAAACATGCAAATAGCGGCACTCTTAAGCACATTCTAACCAATCATGTTTTAAATGAGGATACCTTTCTCACTTTTTACAGCAGCAATTAAATTTTCAAAATTTTTGTATTTCTCTTCGAAAATTTTTTGATCGACACGAATGTAACGCCACTCTTCGTCGACTTGAGTTGATACCTTCTTGCACCAGTCGAGGATGCTTGCTTCTTTGTAGGCTACGGCTTCGTAAAGCTGACCTTTTGTCTCAATAATCCAGTTAATTTCCTTGCCGTTCTTTCCTTTCTGGATGGCAACGAAATCTGGATAGTAAAACTT
>CAZPCG010000177.1:0-5237 GCA_964584875.1 uncultured Spirochaetota bacterium | reverse complement strand
GGTCGTGAGCGCCCCCTGCAGCGGCATCCTCGTAGAGGAAGGAGATGTTCCACACCTGTTTGTAATGATAGGTTATTGATGATGAAGCTGTAATGCCAAGGCTGCTGTCGGGGTAAACGTCCCAGGAAAAGGCAACCGGTATTAATGAAAATACAATGAGGGTCGGTATGCCCTTCAGATACCGTTTAGCTTCGTTGTTTTCGGGGTCAAGTTCAAGGACTCTGTTAAGCTGTTCCTTTGCCATACCGGTGTTGTTCATGGCGAGGTATACCTTGCCGAGCTCAAGTCTCGCCTCGATCTCCTCGGCTCCAGCCTGGATTGCCCTGTTAAAATAGATGATGGCATCTTCGTTTTTTCCGGACCAGAAATATACCCTTGCGATGCCCATCAGCGCATCGGTGTCGTCTCCCTTGAGCTCGAGGTATTGCCTGTAAGCTTCGATCGATTCGCTGTACTTTCCCTGCCAGCTCAGAATCTGGGCCTTTCTGAAAAGGGCTTCGGATTGTTTTGGGGCCTGCTGGAGCACGCTGTTCAGGAGGCTGAGGGCTTCATCAAACTTATTCTGCCAGCTAAGAACCTTTGCAAGACGAACCTTGACGAGAATGTTTCCGGGGTCAAGCTCGAGGGCCTTCCTGTATGCTTCAATTGCCTCATCGAGCCTGTTTTCCCTCTCATACCTGATACCCTCGTCTACGAACCTCTCCGTCTCAGGTGAAGTTTGTGCTTGCGCATTCAGGGGAAGAAAAATGGAGGGCAAAGTGAGGATAAAAATTAAAGATATAATAAAAAATTGCCGTCTATCTTTTCTCCCGGCGGGCATATTACTCCCCAGAAAGTATAGGAGTTTAATTTTACGATGCTATACATATACCCATGAAAATGCGATTTATCAATAACAAAACAACCCCTTGCCTGCTGCTCAATAAATGCCAGGGTCAACACGGTTAACCCTTGAGATATCCGGATAGCAAGGATTGCACATCCTCCAGCTTCCGGTTTAAGCGGTTTATCTCTGAGATCAGGGAGTGAACGTCTTTTTGCCTCCTCTTCAGTTCTTCAAGGAATGCCCCTGGCCTTTCATCGGTTAAATCCTTTTCGATTCTGAACGCAGTGACGATGAAGGGGAGCACGATAGCCAGATTTTTTCGAGCCCGGGTAAGAAAGGATTGCAGTTGTGCAATGGTCTCCATCTCTTTTTGAAGAAGTTTCTGCCCCGTCAGCATATCAGAACTTTTTATACAGGCGCCTATCTGCTCACAGTAAAAAACGGGATTGTCTGTGTAGCGGTGCATTCTTATCCTGGCTTTTTTCAATCTTTCAGAGATCACATCAACACCCTCGAAAAGCTTCGTGCAGAATGGAGCAAGGTTACCTTCAATCTTCTTTAAAGTGTTTTTTTTATAGACTGCTAAATCGTAAGCTCCTTTTGATTCCGTTTCGATGCCGGGACCTTCTTCCGGGGTCCTGCACCTGGATAGAACCCTCGCTATTCTTGCCAGAAGCTCATCGGGGCTGAAAGGCTTCTTTATGTAGTCATCCGCTCCCGCATTGAGGCCATCGATTATGTCATTCTCTGAGTCAAGTATGGTAAGGAATATCACCGGAATGTTTTTTGTGGCTTCCCCCTCCTTCAGTTTCCTGCACACCTGCAGTCCATTTAGCTTCGTAAGAAGGCGTTCCATCAAAACAAGTTCTGGAAGGAAGCGCCGGGCGTACTCGAGACCTTTTTCACCATCGGTGGCCAGTATGGTTCTGTAACCCTCCTTGTCCAAAACCCGCCGTAAAAGCTCAAGCGTTTCTGGATGCTCCTCTAAGATCAGAACTGTCCTTTCCATAATCAGATAAAAAGATGAGCTAAAAAAGATGAATGAAACGATCTTTTTTTAATAAGATACATCCTGACCCTTATACAATGCCTGCCCCGGAAAGGGGTGCAGGATAAATTGCGAGTCATTATCGATTATCGGTCGAAATTATCCGGGGTACAAGCACCTTTGCTCTATCAGCACAACCTGAAAAAGTTTTTATAACTTATGGCGTGCAAATTTTGAACAGGGGTTTGAGGTATTTTTTGATTTTTACCGGAGACTCGGCTATACTTTACTGAGTGTGGTACAGCCTGAGGGGGAGTGGTTTAGAAGTGATGCACGGGGAGCATTTTACCCATAGGGTCGTTTCCATAATCATTCTCATGATATCCTTCACCCTGGGTCCAGCTTTGAACCTTAGATCGGAGGAAGTTCAGGGAGCCCTGGATTTACCCGGAAAGGAAGCCCTGTTGAAGGCTCAGCGGCAGGCTGTTGAGTGGATAAAGACCCAGCTTGTGCCAAACGACGTTGTCCCTGAGCCTGCTCCAACCCGCAGGAGGCTTCTGCTCAGCTACCGAATTCCGAGGGAAGACCCTGCCTACCCTTATCTTTACGGCAGGTCCTTTCTTTATGATAATGCCCTGGGCGTCGTGGCCCTTACCATGGCCGGTGAGTACCGGCATGCTGAATACATACTCAGTGCCATCAAAAGGCTTTTGCGGAATGATGGGAGTCTCTGGTTTATGTATAATACCAATAATAGCTGGCCCGGTGAGGATGACCACGATGGAGCGGTGATGCGCATGGGAGCAGTTGCCTGGTTCGGGTATGCGGTAACGTACTATCTCCATGCCCGGGGAGAGGAGGAGGCTACCTTTCTCGTAGAAGACACCCTTGCTCAGGGCTATCTGGAGATGGCTGAGGCCATAGCAGGTTACATCCTCCAGAACCAGGTGATAGACCCGGCAGATCGAAGATACGGACTTGTGACCGGAGGGTGGGGAGATTACGAGATAAAGATTAACCCGGGGTCAGGAACTCCTGTGGAGGAGTACGTTCCCTCAAGGGTGCCCTGGGTTAGCATGGAGCACAACATAGATATATACTTTTTTCTCAGAGGCCTCCACACCCTTACCGGAGATGAGAGGTACAGGAAAGGGGCTGAGCTTGTGAGGAGTGGGTTGCTTGGATTGTGGAGTGAGGAGCATGGACAGCTCTACAGGGGTATCAGGTCCACCGGGGTCATCGACACTGCCCTGCCCCTTGATGGGGCTTCATGGGCAGCTCTTTTTCTCATCAGCATCGGGGAAGAAGAAAAGGCAGGGAGGTGTCTTGGGGTGCTCAACAGCCGCTTTCTTTCAAAGCACAGCGGCATTACAGGGTACAGGCCCTACTCCTCGGAACCGGTGTATGAGGATGTGGGTGTAAACCGTTACTACTACCCTGACCATCCGGGGATGCTCTGGAAGGACCTGCCCTTTGTCTGGGGGGAGGGCTCCTGCGGAGCAGCTGCTGCGCTCATCAGGGCAGGTAAGCTGAAAGAGGGGGCTGCAGTACTCAATTCCATGCTTTCTCTGCGGGTAGATGGGGGCTTCAGGTATGCCTCTGCAAGTGTGCCCTACCAGTTCAGCGATTATACAAGCGTTGCCTCAACCGCCTGGTTTATCATCGCAGTTGAGCTCCTGAAAGGCGGGAGGATGGCTGCTATCTTCTGGGGAGAATAATAATCAAGTGAACTTACATTCTTCCCCTCCCTTGAGGGAGGGGAAATGGGAGGGTGTAAAATTGAGCATAAAAATTCTAGTACAAGATAGCAGAATTTGTCTGGATGAAACTATAAACCGAGGGAATAAAATTTTACACGGTCATACATGGTTGGGGGAGCAGTAGAGGAATGGTAAGAATGCATAGCAAATTTTACACGACGGCTTACTGGTTCTGTATTCTAATGATCGCCTTTCTTCTTTCCGTCCGGATGGCAGCAGGTGATGAACGATCGATTCCCCTGCCTGTCAGGGTCGGGCTTGTCGATGTTGCCGCCGCAAGCGGGGGCAGGAGGGGCAGTACGGAGTTTACAGCTCTAAGGCGGATATTTGAAGGCCTTGGCATCCCCTTCGATCTCCTCTTTGAAACCTCCCGCCTGCAGAACTACAGGATGGTCTGTACGGGAGGGGCTCTTCTGAACAGCGTGCTGTCTTCCAACGTGGTGAATGATCTGTACGACTACGTGGAGGATGGAGGAACGCTTGTGGCAGCAGGTGAAATCGGGAATGTGATGTACCCTCTCTTCAGTGTTGAGGGGCAAAAGCCTGGCAGAAGCAGATACAGGATGAGCTTTGCCGGTGGGGATGCATCGCTCCGATACATAGATCATCCGAATGAGAGGACCATATCCCTCGGAAACGGGGAGGCTCTATTCTACGATGAGGTGATCTGGTCCCACGGGTACGAGCTTTCGGATGACGCTTTGGCCCTGGGCAGGTTTGACGACGGCTGGGCAGGGTTTTTGCTGCACAGGTATGGAAGGGGCAGGGCGTACCTCCTCGGCCTGAGCTATACCGAGTCTGTCCTCCTCCCCCAGATCGGAAAGGACTATGAAGCACAGAGGCGCTTTGCAAACGTTTTTGAGCCCTCAGGCGATGTAATCATGCTCATCCTCAAGGCTATCTACGAATCCAGTGTTTCCCCTTTTTTATACCTGAGTGCTGTCCCATACGCCCTTCCGACCGCTCTTATACTCTCCCACGATGTTGATGCCCAGACCTCCTTCGTGGACTCTCTCAAGTTTGCAGCCCTTGAAGAACGTTACGGGGTGAAGAGCACCTTCTTTGAAAACACCAAGTATTTCACAGACTCGATGGACATCGGCTACTATGCTATCGAAGAGAACAAAGAGGCCATCAGGAAGCTGAAGGGGGGGAGATGGGATATAGGGTCGCACACCGTTTCCCACTACAAGCAGTTTTCAAAGGTTCCAGAAGGGGACAGTGGGGTCACCTTTAAAACCTACGACCCCCAGAAGAGCATCACTGTGTATGGAGAGGTGCGGGTCAGCAAGGAGCTGCTCGATCGGGACATCCCCGGCCAGAACACCGTGGCATTCAGGGCCGGCAATCTCCAATTCCCCAACAGCCTGATACGAATCCTCGAGGAGGAAGGGTACCTCTACGACTCAACCTTCTCCTCGGGGGATGTGCTCACCTCTTTTCCCTACTTTGCCCTGAGGGAGAGAAACCAGAGCTCGCGGGAATCGAAGGTGATTGAGATTCCCGTGGCCCTTGATGACTCCCTGGGGTTCCTCACACCGGAAAGGGTGGAGGTGGCGGTGCGTGAATGGAGCGATATCGTTAGTGCAAACCTGCGGAACGAGGCTATAACGGTGCTGCTCATGCACCCTTCGGACACCCGGGAGAGGAGCTACAAGCTTGA
>CAZPCG010000176.1:1924-5264 GCA_964584875.1 uncultured Spirochaetota bacterium | reverse complement strand
GATCTGCTCGAAGTGCTTCCCCTGTACCAGGTGCTTACCCCCGATGTACACCATGAGCTCGTCCCGGTCGCTTCGGCCCACGTGTATGTCCGCGTACCCTGAGAGTTTTTCAATCAGCAGGTCCCTCCTGTCCCAGAGGTCGTTCGGGTTGTCCCCGGCGGATTCGGAGCGCAGAATCTCACCGTTAAGATGTGCTATCTGTCTGGCAAGCGAGTTGATCTCCTCGATCCGGGCCTTGACTGCCTTCTCTATGTTGTCCCTGATTGACTTCAGCGCCTCGTACATGTGGTTGAGCCTGCCAGCCAGGGCCCAGCCGCTCTCCTGCACAGCCTGCCGTGCGCCTATCTCCTCGGGGTTGTTGGCAAGCTCCTGCCACGAGGCCCAGAAGCGGTCGAGCACCCCCATGATGCTCTGCTCACCTGGCTCGTTGTGGACCAGCTCCACCTGGTATATCCAGTCACTTAAAGCCTTCCAGTACGAGAGGGCGTTCTTTTCGCCGAGGATTCTGTCTTCCAGAAGCATGTCCCGTGCACGCAGTATCTTTTCAACCTGCACCCCCTGCCCCAGTTGACCGGGCGTGAGCTCCCTGGTGAGGCCAGGAATGTAGAGGGGATCGAACACCCTGAGGGTCACCACCTGCCTGGAATATCCCTCGGTCTCGGTGTTTGCCACGTTGTGGCCTGTCACGTTGATTGCAGCCTGATGGGTGATCAGGCCCTTCTTCCCCAGCTCAACGCCGGTGAACGTTGATATCATACCGCACCTCTCCGCTGAAAGGGGTAATGGTTACGCCTTAAGATCAAAAACGAGCGAGGTGTGCTTGCCCTCATCCCGCTTCTCCTCCCCGTTTACGCCGTAGGTCTTCCCCCTGGAGCTTGCCCCTGCGAACAGAGACAGGGTAAAATCAACAACCTCAAGGCTGCTTGACAGAAGCTGCGCGCTCCTATGGGTTAGATTGCGCAGATCGGCAATGAGGGCCCGGAGCCTCTCCCCGTTTTTCAAAAGGTCCTCTCTCATTCCCTCGGGCATCGACCCTGAGAGCTCCGACAGCGTCGTTTCCGTCTTTCCGCCGATCTTTTCCACAATCTCAAGCCTCGTTTTCTCCGCGCTCTCTATGTTCCCCAGTATCTCCCGGCTCTTTGCCACCTGACGCTCGAGTTCTTTCCAGTCCTGATTGATTATCAGGTTGACCTTCTGCTGCTCAACGGAAACAAGCTCCCTGTGAAAGGCGATGAGAAGGTCAAGCACGGTCAGCAAATGAAAATATTCCTGTTCCATAACCCATTCCTTTCAGGAACTCTTTACTAAAGTGTCGGAAGATTTTTAAAATCTATGAGCGGGAATTGTAAGATTTATTACTCTGGCTTTCAAGCCATTCTCTTAACTTTCGGATATCTATGCGATCAATTGTCTTTTCCAGGTCTCGACGGTTGACTACGTGAAGGATTATAACATTTTTCTTTTGTGGCAAAAAAATCGTACGAAAGTCTCCGGTTTTGATTTCCCAGTAGTCGGTTCCTCGGAGTTTCTTTACTTTACCAGCAGGCCAGGGAAAACTTTGGAGGATTTCAAGGTCTTGGAGGATCTGGAGAGCGTAGCGCTTTTGTAGCTTTAAAAGGTCTCGCTGTGCACGTGGCGTGTAGATAAGCTCTCTTTTATCCACGGCGGCGCTCGATCTGTTTCCTCATTGTCACATGATCAATACCGCCTTTCTTTTCGTACTCACGTCTAGCAGCCTCGATCTCCCTGAGCAGGGTCGGGTGATGGGCGAGGATGAAGTCCTCGAGAAGGTCCTCATCAAGATAGAACAAAGCTGCGGCAGGTTTCCCGTTTCTTGTTATGATAACATCCTCTTTTTTAAGACTACCAATGAGCTTCGATGTGTTGTTCCTGAGTTCCCGCATTGCTATAAATTTCATCATATTACTCCTGTAGGCCGATTGGCCTACAATTACATTATTATTTGAACTTATACTTGTCAAGGAAAATCCTCATGATCACACATTTTCAGGAATTACAGAAGTCATAGATGTGTACTGTATGGAGATGTGGTGCAGGATCGAGATCTCACTCCCTGTCGAACTCCGCAACGATCTTCCCGAAATCAATGCTTGCGATCTTCCTGTTACTGAACCTGTCCCTGACATCGGCGATCGCATTTTCAAGATTGGGGGATTTGATCCCATAGCGTATGGAAAGCCTTGCCTCAATGAAAGCGGCAAGCTCATCGCAGGCCCTCAAAAGCCTTCCGAAAATGGGGGAGTAGTGGTCTTCGTTGTAGATGCCGAGGAGATCGTCGTTGGATATACCACCCACAAGCTCACCATTCTTCATGATCCTGTTTTCAAACTCATCCTCGATGAAGTAGCGGATCTCTCTTTGCAGAGACTGCGAAAGAAGGGGGAAGAGCGTTTCCTCGACCTGGATGGTCTCATAGTCCTTTATGATGTCATCAAGCCCGGCAACAGAGTGCTTTATGGGTGAGATGATATCGCGGGTCAGCACCTCGGCCAGATCGTGGAAGAGCCCGCCGAAGAAGTTGTTGTACCTCCCCTTCTCGCACACCCCGAGTTCGATGGAGCACAGGTACGAGAACAGTGCGACGATGAGCATGTGGCCCAGCACCGAGGTCTGGGGAATTCTGGGCGTACCTGACCAGCGCTTCTGGAAGCGGAGCTGTCCGCAGAGGTCGATGAAGCCATGGGATTTCTTTCCAAGGGAAATCTTCTGGACCCCGAGGAGGTCGAAGAAATCCTCGAGCCGGTTTTCAATCTCCTTCTTCGTATTCTCTATGCCGTAGATGAAGGGGTTCATGTGATAGATGATCCTGAACTCCCAGTTGGTGGCGAGGTAGTGGGCCGCCTGGAGTATCCTCTTCTCCTTCTGGTGGTAGCCCGGGTCGAAGAAGTAAGTTTCAAACCTCTGCTTGAAATCTCCTCCTATGCTGCTGATGTCATCCTCGATCTCCCTCAGTACATAGCGGTTCAGCTCCTCCCCCTTCTCCTCCATCATCCTGTGGAACACGGTGGGCTTTATGTCGGTGAGAATCACCCTGTGGAGAAACTCGAATATCCCCCCCTCGATTATCCCGAGCCAATCTACCTCTGATTTTCTTTCGTGCTGCTCGAACTTCGCGATAAGGTAAGCGATGACCATCTTGTGTGCCTGCTTGTCAAGCTCCACTATCTCAAAGGGGCGCGCATGGTCGTTCCACCTCTGTATGCTTGCAGCATCGTAGATTCTCTGGATCAACCCCCTCTTCAGCATGGCTATACCCTCATCTCAGACAATCGGTAATATAAAAATGCACCTATTGAAAGCACCACCGTTAACTCCCATT
>CAZPCG010000176.1:0-1824 GCA_964584875.1 uncultured Spirochaetota bacterium | reverse complement strand
GTAATATAAAAATGCACCTATTGAAAGCACCACCGTTAACTCCCATTTCACCCTATTGTATACCGTCTGCTTCCTTGAATCAACTGTTATACATCCAGTGCGAACGGAGAGCAAGTTCGTGCTCTATAGAAACACACCCTTTGCGAAAAACCCGAAAGAGAAATCTATTCTACTTTCCATTGACATTTTTTTTACTATCGCATAAGCTTGATTCTGCATGCTTATCGAAGGGAGGAGAATCCATGCGAGTGGCAAGCGACATTGGAGGAACCTTCACGGACCTCGTGTGCCTGGACGAACAAACAGGAAGGATGAGTGTCGGGAAGGCCTCAACGACCCCAAAGAACTTCGCCGAAGGGGTTGTGCAAACCCTGAAGAAAGCGGAGCTGAAAGTTTCAGACACGAGCTTTTTTGTGCACGGCTCAACGATCGTTATCAACGCCCTCACGGAGAGGAAGGGAGCAAAAACGGGTCTCATTACAACGAAAGGTTTTCGAGACGTTCTTGAAATCACCAGGGCTAACAGGCCCGATCTGTACAACATGTACTACACAAAGCCGAAGCCCTTCGTTGTGCGGCAGTACAGGCTTGAGGTTACAGAGAGGGTAAACTATAAAGGTGAGGTGCTTGTCCCGCTGAAGGAGAAAGAGGTAAAACAGGCGGTGGAATACTTAAAAAAAGAGGGGATCGAAACCATCGCCGTATGCTTCCTGCACTCCTACGCGAATCCTGCCCATGAGAAGCGATGTGGGGAGATCATACGATCCCTTGCCCCTGATATCCCCGTTACCCTCTCCTGCGAGATAACCCAGGAGTGGCGCGAATACGAGAGAACCAATACGGCGGTACTGAACAGCTACGTACTGAAAACAACCCAGCACTACCTCGATCACCTTGAGAAAAATCTCTCTGAAATGGGCATGGGGAAGGTTTACCATGTAATGCAATCCAACGGTGGAACGGCGACCTTTGAGATGGGTAAAAGAGCGCCCATATTCATGGTGGAGTCAGGACCTGTGGGAGGCGTTATAGGGACAGCAGTGATAGGGAAGCTGATAGGCGAAAACAATACCATATCCCTCGACGTTGGCGGCACAACGGCAAAGACATCCCTCGTCGAAGGAGGCAGCCCACGCATCACGACAGAGTACAAAATCGAATGGCGGCGTGACTTCGCAGGGTACCCAATCCTCGCACCGACAGTTGACATCTTTGAGATCGGCGCAGGCGGCGGCTCTATAGCCTGGATCGATGGGGCCGGCGCCCTCAGGGTTGGACCGGTGAGCGCTGGAGCTGACCCCGGGCCCGCAAGCTACGGTTGGGGAGGTGACAAGCCCACCCTGACCGATGCAAACGTGCTTGCAGGAAGGATAAACCCGGAATACTTCCTCGGGGGGGAGATACCCCTCAAGGTCGATCTTGCCCGTAAGGCGATGGAGCCCATCGCGGATTTCTTTAAAATAAGCATCGAGGGGGCAGCGATGGGCGTTATCAGGCTTGCCGATTCGAACATGGTGAATGCGCTGAAGCTGGTTTCTGTTCGGAGGGGGTATGATCCGAGGGACTTTGTGCTCGTTGCCTTCGGTGGAGGCGGAGCGATGCATGCCGGAGCGCTTGCAAGAGAACTGCGGGTAAGGAAAACGGTCGTACCCCGGGACCCGGCGGTTTTTTCAGCCTGGGGCATGCTCATGACAGACCTCAGGCAGGATTTCATACGAACCGCAATACGACGCACTGACCAGATCAAACCCGGGGAGATCACGGCTCTGTTCAACGAGATGGAGGAGCAGACGATGGAGCTCATGAAGGAGCAGAACATTCCAG
>CAZPCG010000175.1:0-5266 GCA_964584875.1 uncultured Spirochaetota bacterium | reverse complement strand
ATCGGGGGATATGGGGGAGATGATTGGTATTCCGAGGTAGTCCTCAATCTGCCCCGCCGCGCAGGCCCAAACGTAGTCTCCCCGGCTTGCGAGGCATATCTGGGCTGTTCTCATGTCGAATACCTCCAGGGGAACCACAAACAACAGGGGTAGCCCCTCCTTGAGCACCTGTACGATGACGAGCCCGCTCAGAAGCTCGGCGATCTTCTGAGCGATGTTCCCTGCAAAGGTTACGGTGCCCGTGTCGCCCATGGGCGTTTCGACAGTTATAACCGGCTGTATCCCCCATTTCGCCGTTGCCTTCAACATGTCACAGCCGTATTTGTTCCAGGTGAGGGGAGAAATCTCGCAGAAGGCAACGGTTAGCGGCCTCTTTCGCAGCTCCTCCTCACCGCCTGCGAGGGCGCAGGCAAGCTCAAAGGTGGGAGGGATGGCCACAGGCTCGAAGCTCGAAACACATACGGGTTTGGTCGTTGAGCGTAGGGCAAGCTCATATTCGCAGTAGGTGTACATCTTCTTGAACTCTGGCATCAGGGTGCACATCCAGATGCCGTTTATACTGTCGAGATAATCAGAGACGGTTACGAATCTTATAATATCTTCTCTGGTGAGCCCCCTGTAGGTACTGGTGAGCCCATCAAAGTAGTTCATAAGCACATGGGATATTACATAGGGGGATTTCTGCGTGTGTCCAATCATCATGTCCTTTGAAGGGTCCCTGCCGCATAGACGCGTTATGCTGTTCCTGTTCGGGGTGGATTCAAGGCATTCTTCAACAAGTTTTTCAGGGAAATAAACGATGTTTGGAGGCCCGGTCTTGCATCCTCTACCCTTCAAAAGTCCGACGATCTCCTCGTCTTCTACGCTCACACCAATCTTTTTCAGGATGTCCAGAGCCGTCTTATATATGGCGTCTAGCTCGCTTTTGTTGAGCACTTCAAGTTTTGCCTTCATCTCGGGCTCCTTCAAAGTATTTTCTTATGATCGCGACTCCCTCGGTGGCAGTAGGTGCGTAGAAGTCAGCGCCTATCTCCTCCCTCCAGGTGGCAGTGGTTGCCGCCCCACCGATTATCGTCTTTACCCTGTTCCTGATGCCTGCCTTCTTCAACCATTCCTCTATTGCTCTCTGGTTTGGACTTGTTGTCGTTAGAAGTGCTGACGATGCTACGATCCCTGCATGTACCTCGATGGCCTTTTTCACAAAGGTTTCAGCAGGCTGATCGACCCCGATGTCGTGAACCTCAAAGCCAGCGGTTTCAAGCAGGGTTTTCACAATGTCCTTTCCTATGTTATGAATATCGCCCTCTACAGTTCCTATCACAATCACACCCTTTGGTTTCCCTGGTGCAATCTTTTTTTCCAGGAGTCTTTTCTTCACAATGTCCATTCCGCCCATGCAGGCTTCGGCTGCGACCATAAGCTCGACCAGAAAAATCTCCTCCCTCCCGAACCTCTCACCTATCTCCACAATTGACTTTGAAAGGCCCTCGTTCATTACGGCAATGGGGTCCGTGCCCTTTTCAAGTGCTTCGGTAACGGTTTTTTTTACCGCATCGGCATCATAGCTCAGTACAGCCCAGTATACCGCTTTTATATAATCTCCATGCTCACTCATGGCATTCCCTCATTCTTCTTATGATATCCGTAAAGATCGATAAAAAGCTCACTCACGGTGCGGAATCTCACCATCAACCATTCTACCGATGTGAAATTGAAAGGTCAAGTTGTTTTACCATTGACAATAAATATAACTATATGGTATGATAATCAGGCATGTATCCGTCTATGAATTTTCACAAACTTTTGAGTGCCTTTCATTACAGGATTTATATGATCAAGAGCAAATCAGTTCTTTGAAAATCTTATAGAGAGGGGGGAAGCATGAGAATCATTGATATCTCAGGACCTGTTTATGAAGGTATGTGGAACTACGGTGGCGAGATCAAGCCTTTCAAACTTGGAAAGGTCAAAATGGGCTACGCAGGTGTCGAGTATGAGATCGATACAATCGAGAACATGACAGCACTTACGGGAACCTACTTTGAGACTCCTGGGGATTTGAAGGGTTATACGGTGAACGATGTTCCCATCGAGAAGCTTTTTAAGATCGATTCCTGCGTTCTCCAGATGCCCTATGAGAAGCTTAAGATTGTTGATAACAGGCCCTGTATTCTCAAAAATGACATGGAGAGGGCAGAAAAGGGAAAAATACCTGAGGGTTCCGGGATCATCATGAGCACAGGCTATGGGAAGAACTGGGAGAGGTCCGATTACCTCAAAAAATGCCCCTTCCTGAGCAAAGAGGCCATGGATTACCTTATCGACTACAAGCCTTACATCGTAGCCTTCGATACACCTGCTGCGGAGAGCGATGTGCACCCCGAGAACATCTTCCAGAGGTATTTCGAGGCGAACATCCTGACGGTTACCGCCTGCGTCAATCTGGAGAAGATAAAGAAATACAACGTCAAGCTGGTTGTTCTGCCCTTAAAGATCTTGAAGCTGGCCATGGGTTGTCCGGCACGTGCCATTGTAATTGAAGAGTGATGATGTCTTTTGAGCTTTGTTCAGGATGACGGCAGAGACACAAAACTGTTATATTAAATGGAGGAAAGAACATCCGGTCCTTTAAAACTCCAGGAGGAAAAGATGGAAAAGGCAGTGATGTCGGAGCATTTTCGCTTGAGGATGCCCTCCGAAATCCGCCTGGCACAGATTGAGTACATGAAGAGAAAGGACAACGTCGGGCAGATCAACGTTGCTATCGGGAATGTATCTCTGCCTGTTCATCCTGCTATGATGAAGCGCATCAAAAGCCTCACCGGCCCGGGCAGCCCTTTCATCGAAGGGGTGGTGAAGTACACAGCAACCGTTGGAATGGAGGAGACAGGAGAGGCATTTCTGAACATAATAGCATCCAGCGGGTTTAATACAGAGGGGTTGTACGTTCAGATAACAGACGGGGGAAGCCAGGCGATGGAACTTGTCATACTTGGGGTATGTGGACCTGCCGGCACCTCTGAGCGGCCCCTGCTTTTAATAGACCCGGCCTATACAAATTACAGCGCCATGGCGAAGCGCCTGGGAAGGGGGAGTGTTTCAGTAAGGAGGTATTTGCGAGATGATGGAAAGTTCACACTGCCTGATATGTCCGAAATTGAAGATGTGATTGAGAAGACCCGGCCCGGGGCGCTTGTGGTCATCCCCTACGATAACCCCACAGGCCATTTCTGCGACCAGGGCACAATGGCCCTGCTTGCAAATCTCTGTGTAAAGCACGGTTTGTGGATGGTGAGCGATGAGGCGTACCGTGAGCTTTACTACGGGGAGGATGAAACGAGCAGTATCTGGGGCATCACCGGGAGTGAAGTGCCCGGGATAGAGGGGAGGAGAATCAGCATCGAGACTGCATCGAAGGTGTGGAACGCTTGCGGGCTGAGAATCGGCGCGCTCGTTACCGACAACAGGGAGTTTCACGAGAAGGCGGTCGCTGAAAATACAGCCAATCTCTGCCCAAATGCCATAGGGCAGTACATCTTCGGCGCTCTTGCCGATGAGAGCCATGATAACCTGAGGAAATGGTACAAAAAACAGAGGGATTACTACAGGCCGATGCTTAAAGCAGTGAATGAGGAAATGCGGCAGAGGGTACCGGGGGTCATAGTCTCAAGCCCTGATGCATCGATCTATTCTGTAATAGATGTGAGAAATGTTGTCGGCCGGGAGTTTGATGCGCAGGATTTCGTGCTGTACTGTTCCCGTGAGGGTTGGGTTGAGGTTGGTGGTGAAAGGGTCACGTTGCTGGTTGCACCGATGGCCGGCTTCTACAGCGTATCCCAGGGGGAGGAGAATCCAGGGAGAACGCAGATGAGAATAGCCTATATCGAACCTCCGGAAAAGATGAGGTTGGTTCCCCGTCTTTTCAGCGAGCTGATAAAGAAGTACATGGAAGCAGGAAAAATTCCTGCGGCAACCCATGCATAGACTGATTTTCACTGCCCTTTGACCGCTCTTGTCCTGTCCTCTGTGTGCTTGAGGCTTCATTATTCAAAATTCCAGTTGACAAAAGAGGGGTGTCATTCTATCCTATGTTGGAAGGTAAAGATATCTTACCAATTTAAATAGAATTGTATTTAGGACGACTCACATGGGAAAAATTGACCTCACGCCTCTGAGGGAACAGTTTCCAGCTCTCCAAAAAGTAGTGGGGGGGAGGAATCGGATTTATCTCGATGGCGCAGGAGGGACTCAGGTCCCCCGGGTGGTAATAGATGCGATGCTGGATTACATGGTGAATACCAATGCAAATTATGGGGGATATTTTAAAACGAGCATCGAGACAGACAGGATGCTCGTCGATATAAGAAAGGATGTTGCCGATTTCATAAATGCCCCATCATGGGAAGAGATCATCCTCGGCCCGAACATGACAACCCTTACTTTCAATATTGCATGGGCCTTATCCAAGAATCTAAAACCCGGGGATGAGGTTGTCGTTACAAGGCTCGATCACGGTGCCAACATCGATGCGTGGAAATCCCTTCAGGATTATGGCGCTATTATAAGATACATCGAGATAAACAAAGAGGACTGCACGCTCGACTACGAGATGGCGTCACGGATGATTAACCCGAAAACAAAGATCGTTGCCGCCGGTCTTGCTTCCAATGCAGTCGGTACCGTTAATAATGCCAGAATGCTTGCGAAGCTGGCCCACGATGCAGGCGCATTGATTTTCCTCGATGCTGTTCACTACGCACCCCATTTTCCAATAGATGTTGAAGGCCTCAAATGTGATTTCCTCGTTTACTCCGCATACAAGTGCTTTGGACCTCATGTCGGGTTCCTCTGGGGTAAGAAAGAGCTACTGGAAGAGATCAATCCCTACAGGCCATGGCCTTCTCACAATCAGGTGCCCCAGAAGTACACCCTGGGGACTCCAAACATGGAGGGTTTTGCCGGTGCCCGTGCTGCCATAAGTTACATTGCGAGTATCGGTGAGATGTACGGACAGGAACTGAAGTCGAAATTCCCGGGATTCGAGGGGAGGCGGTTGAACCTCAAGCTGGGTATGGCGGCAATTGCTGAGTACGAGCTGGGTTTGTCCAGAATGCTGAACCAGGGATTGAAAGATATCGGGCATGTAAAGGTATACGGTATCACCGATCCCGAACGATTGGGAGAGCGCTGCCCGACATATTCCTTCACCATGGACTGGATGACCTCGGCTGATATCTGCAGGAAGATGAGCGGGGAGGAGATATAC
>CAZPCG010000174.1:4595-5268 GCA_964584875.1 uncultured Spirochaetota bacterium | reverse complement strand
CTTTCAAGCCATATTTTATCAAGAATCGATCTAAAAACTGAAATTGAAGATATTCTAATAAAATTAGCAGATGATACAAAAGAGATTGTGCAGTTAGGGGTTTTTTATGAGGGAAAAGTATTAATTTTAGATGTAATACAAAGATATAAGAGTCTAGTAAGTGTCGCTCAAGTGGGAGAGTTATTAGATATTAATATCTGCGCAGCTGGACTCGTTCTTGGTGCTTATTTAAAAGAAGAAGAGTTAGATTTATTATTGCGAAAAATCGAATTATCAAAACATACCGAATATACAATAACAGATCCAAATAGATTGAGAACAGAAATAGAAAAAGTAAGAATAAGAGGTTTTTCATTTGATAATCAATACTATGCTATAGCTCACAGGTGCATTGGTGCACCAGTTTTTGATTATACCGGCAAGGTAATTGCAGCTATTAATATTTCTGGTCATATGAAAACAATATCAGATGACAAAATTGAAGAATTGGCAGAAATAGTCAAACAAAGAGCTAAAGAAGCCTCAAGAAAAATGGGTTATGACGAAAAACATATAAAAAAACAGTTTTCAATATAAAAGTATTTAGGATAAATAACGCGTAAAAAGAAAGGGGGTGATGAAAGGCGAAAGTATGAGACGGATATAAATGTTGGAGATATGTGTTCTCAATCCT
>CAZPCG010000174.1:0-4585 GCA_964584875.1 uncultured Spirochaetota bacterium | reverse complement strand
AGTAAATCAAAATGGTTTTTGGTCGTAATTGGCTTTTTTCTCCTGGCCAGCTTTGTTTTCATGAACGGTGCAAAGGAAGGTCTGGGCGCTGGTGAAAAGGGGAAGAAGGAAGTCACCCTTACCGTCGTGTGGCACGCGGGAGTGTGCGCTGATGCCCTCCTCGAAATTGCGAAGGATTACACGAAGATGACTGGGGTGAAGGTCGTCGGGACGCTCGTCGCGTATGGCCCTGCGTGGCACGACAAAGTTGCGGCAGAGTTCGCTGCGAGAGGCTCCGGGTTCGACCTCGCTGCCTGGGACAGCCAGTCTCTCAGCGAGTTTGCAGGAGGCGGTCACACCGTACTCCTGAACCCCTTGATCGAGAAGTCGAAGGTGCTCAAGATGACCGACTGGACCAAGGAGATGCTCAAGCGCTACGGCGAGTTTCCTGAGGGAAGTGGCAAGTACTACGCCCTTCCGATCAACGCCGACTGCGAGGGGTTGCACTACCGAAAGGACCTCTTCGAGGACCCCAAAGAAAAGGCCGGGTTCAAGAAGAAGTACGGGTACGACCTCGCCATACCCCAGACCTGGTCCCAGCTCAGGGACATCGCCGAGTGGTTCACAAGGCCGCCTTCTCTCTACGGCCTTGCCATGATGGGGGGACGCGAGTACGACTTCCTTACAAGCGTCACGAACTGTCTGGTATGGTCTTTCGGAGGTGAGCTCTGGAACCCGAACACCAATGAGTTCAAGGGATTCATCGACAGCCCCGCCTCGATCGACGGCGTTAAGTTCTACATTGATCTCATGAAGTACTGCCCACCCGGTGTCGAGACCTGGAACTGGGATCAGGTGAACGCTGCCTTCACATCCGGCCGTGTAGCGATGGCTCACAACTGGTTCTACTTCTTTGCCGCGATGGCCGACCCGAAGCAGAACCCCTATGCGGACGTAACCGGATTTGCTATCCTGCCTGGCGAGGTTTCCCCTAGAGATGGTAAGTTCCGCAGAGAGTTCAGCATGGGAGGCCAGGGATTGGGGATCAGCAAGTACTCTAAGAACGTGGATGAGGCCTGGAAGTTCCTCGAGTGGTACAACCTGAAAGAGCAGCAGATGATCTACGCCACGATCTGCCAGTCGGGCAACAGACTCGTGTGGGAAGACCCGGCATGGACAGGTATGAACGCCTATAACAAGCTCTTCAAGGTTGCCTTCAACTATACTAACGACTACTGGCACCTCCCAGAGTATGCGATCCTGCTCGACATCCTCCAGGAGGAGACCCACAATGCTATCACCGGTAAGAAGACCCCGGAGAAGGCGATGAAAGACTGCGCAGAGCGCCAGGAGAAGGTGATGGAAAAGGCAGGGTATAAGATCACCCGCACTCCAAACATCCCCGAGGTGCCTGATCAGATCGTGTTCCCCTCCGGAAAGGACAAGATCGAGCCACTCATCATCGAGTAACGGATTTTGATTCATTCAAACCTGCCGGGTGTTCCCCGGCAGGTTCTGGTATTACCTGGAGAGGAAATATCCATGAATGAGAAGAGGAGAATCATTGGACGGGTCATATTCGTATTAATCATCATATCGATATTAATATATACTCTTTTTCCTCTCTACTGGCTTCTCCTCGCGAGCATGAAGTCACGAAACGACCTTTTCCTGATCCCGCCGAAGTTCTTCTTTAAACCCACATTCAGACACTTTAAAGAACTGTTTATTTACACTACCTATTTAACAGGGGAGGAGCAGGCAACCTGGTTTCTCCTGTGGTTGAGAAACAGCTTCATCGAAGCATTTTCGGGTACCTTCCTTGCAGTGGCTTTCGGGACCATGGCAGGGTACATTAACTCGCGTATGGAATACAGGGGCAAAAAGGATTATATGTTCTTCGTCCTAACGACCAGGATGCTTCCACCGGTTGCAATCATAGTTCCTCTCTATGTTGTAATGTCACGCTTCCGGCTCTCAGATACCCTGATCGGAATGACCCTTCTGTACATGATGATAGGGATAGGGCTTTCGACCTGGATCATGAAGGGATTTTTCGATGGAATCCCGAAGGAGGTTGAGGAGGCAGCTTTTGTCAATGGGTATACCCGTTTCCAGGCATTTTTCAAAGTCCTCGTGCCCATGGTGAAAGGAGGTATCGCTGCGACGACAGGCTTCTGTTTTATCTTTGCATGGAACGAGTTCACCTTTGCTACAATCATCTCCACCCGTTATGCGGCAACGCTACCTTCACGTATCGTTGCTTTCATGGGAAGTTCGGGTTTTGAATGGGGGAAGGTGGCCGCAGCAGGCTACATACTGATCGTTCCCATCCTCGTGCTCTTCATCCTGATCCGCAGGTACATCCTGATGGGGATGACCTTCGGGGTTTTGGGGAGGAAATGAGATGGCACTGTACGCACAGCGCAGATACGAGCAGAAAGAGAAGTGGATCAAGTACATCTTCCTCTGGCCGACCCTGGCAGTCCTATTCTTCCTGATTGCATACCCCTTTATCATGCTAATTTTCTACAGTTTTACTAATTTCTCTGCGATGAGACCGGCAGATATACGTTTCGTAGGGCTTAAGAACTATAAAGAAATTCTTACCGACACCTACAGCTGGGAGCGGTTCATATTTACCTTCAAATACGTGATTCTTGCGGTGAGCATCCAGTTTGTGCTCGGAGTGTTTATTGCGTATCTTCTTCAGCGGAATTTCAGAGGGAGAGAAGCTGTCTTCACAATCGTACTTATGCCCATGATGCTATGCCCGGTCGTGGTTGGCCTGTATTGGCAGCTCATGTTCAACACAGAGTGGGGGATCGTCAACTACTTCGTCCACAACGTGCTAGGTTTTGCCCGCGTTGAGTGGCTTGGCAAGCCCCAGAACAGCATCTGGGCCACGGTGATCGCAGATACCTGGATGTGGACCCCCTTCATGGTGCTCCTCGCCTCGGCAGCCTTCTCCTCGATCCCGAGGTACCTCTACGAGGCGGCGAGCGTTGACAGGGCGAGCGCGTGGTTCAAGTTCGCCAACATCACCCTTCCCCTGTCGGCGCCAATACTGGTTTTGGCCGTGCTCTTCAGGCTAATGGATACTATAAAGCAGTTCGACCTGATATACACGCTGACGGCGGGAGGTCCTGGCGATGCGACTCAGACCGTATCCTTTGCTCTCTACAAGACTGCGTTTCAGTACTTCTACACGGGTGAAGGATCCGCGTGGGCTTTCATACTCCTGATCATCATCATAGGTCTCAGCTCGATACTGATAAAATTGTTAAACTATCTGTCTGAGCGAAGCAGATGACACCTATTTTGCGGGGATTTTAATGGCAAGAATCACGCTTGAGAATCTGAAGAAGTACTATGGCAGGGTGAAGGCCGTCGATGACGTCAACTTCATGGTAAGCGATAATGAGTTTGTCGTCTTCCTCGGGCCGTCCGGGTGCGGAAAGACGACGACCCTCCGCTGCATCGCGGGTCTCGAAGGGCTTACTGCAGGTAATATCTACTTTAACGAAAAAAGGGTGAACGACCTCTCGCCTGCTGACAGAAACATCGCGATGGTTTTCCAGTTTTACGCCCTCTACCCGCACCTTAACGCCTATCGGAACATAGTGTTTCCCCTGAAGGCGGAGAGAATGTCTCAACCTGATATAAAGAAGAAGGTGAGCTGGGTCTCGGTGCTGCTGAAGCTCGAGGGTATTTTAAACAGGAAAATGTCCGAGCTCTCCGACGGCGACAAGCAGAAGGTCGCCCTGGCGCGGGCAATCGTGAGAAATCCCCAAGTGCTCCTCCTTGACGAACCGTTGAGTGCCCTCGATGAGAGGTACAGGGAGCAGATGAGGGTTGAGTTTCTCAAGATACAGAAGGCCCTGAGCGTGACGACAGTGTACGTTACCCACGACCAGCGGGAAGCGATGACCCTCGCTGACCGGATAGTGATCATGAAAGACGGGAAGATAGTAGAGGCAGGGGAGCCTGAAAAACTGTATGAGATTCCGCAAAACCTGTTCACGGGCTATTTTATCGGGAGCCCGGGCATGAATTTCATCGACTGCACACGTGGTGCCGGCGGTGAGGTTTTCGCGGGTGAGAAACTACCGCTCCAGTTCTCACCCTCTTTCGAGAAAAGGCTGAAGGATTTCAAGATGGATAAGTTCATCTTCGGCATAAGGCCGGAATACCTCCATTTCAGGAAAAAGGCGGAGAAGATAGGAAACTTCTTCCCAGTCAAGCTTGTCAATGTCGAGACAATACAGCAGATAAATTACGGCAACTTTTACATCGCGGAGAAGCTTTACAAGTGCCGTGTCGAGGACAGGGAATCCCTCAGCGACATAGAAGGGTACGTTACGGCCGATGATGAAAAGATCCGGTTCTACGATCCTGAAAGCGGGAAAATACTCTGAAATCTGAAAAAGGTTTTATACCATGGTGAAGCTCCAGAACATCCATAAGAATTACGGTGATGTCAAGGCAGTCCGCGACCTTACTCTTACCATAAGCGAGGGGGAGATATTCGTACTGCTCGGTCCCACCGGTGCAGGGAAAACAACGACCTTGAAGATCACGGCAGGGCTTTTGAAACCGGACAGCG
>CAZPCG010000173.1:2274-5288 GCA_964584875.1 uncultured Spirochaetota bacterium | reverse complement strand
GTTCACTTATTATTAAATCTATTTATGGCCTCATCTACGGATAAAGTCAACATCATGTAAACGGCATCAACAACCTTATCTGATGCAACCGAGAACGCCTTTTTCTCCTCTGGAGTGAAGTCTTCCAGCACATATTCGCAGAGGTCCTGCTCTGAATCTGAATCAGGCCTGCCTATTCCGAAACGAACCCTGAGGAAGTTTTCAGACTTCAACGAATATATGAGGGATTTGATTCCGTTGTGGCCACCCGCGCCCCCGCTCTTTCTGATTCTTAGCTTTCCGAAGGGGAGCTCGGTGTCATCTGCAACCACAATGATATCTGTTGTCTTCACCTTGAGAAAGCTTGCAAGGTACAGCACCGCCTCCCCGCTCAGATTCATGAAGGTTTGCGGCTTTAAGATCACCACTTCCTGACCGCCGCACTTACCGCGTCCGTATACTGCTTTTTTTTTCTTGATGGATAGATCGACGCCGAACTTCTCCGCAAACTTATCGACAATCATGAACCCGACGTTATGACGATTGTACTGGTACTTACGACCCGGATTGCCGAGACCGACGACCAACTTCAATGAGTCCCCCCGATTTTGCGATGTATGGATGATCACGTATGAGATGGACAAGGTTTGTTTCTTGAGGCACCTGTGGGTGACAATCGCTCTAACATTAATAGGTCGTTATTCCGCTTCCTTTTCCCCCTCCTCTTCTTCAACCCTCTCTTCTTCGGGAACAGCAACCTCAGCAGGTGCAGCTTCGACCTCAACAACGGGTACTTCGATCTTTGATGGGGTGCCTATTGCAATAACTACCTGTTCTGGATTCGCGAGAATTCTTATCCTGTCATCGGTTTTAATATTTCTCACGTGTATGGAATCACCTATATCAAGATCATCGACCTGAATCGGGATGAAATCGGGAATGTCTTTTGGGAAGCACTCAATTTCGATATCCCTGATGAATGTTTCAAGAATACCCCCCTTCTTCACACCCTTCGAGGTACCAAACACCTTGATTGGAACCTCTGTTTTGAGCAATTTACCCCGTTCAAACTCAAGAAAGTCGAGGTGAATGATATTTCGTCTGACGGGATCAAGCTGAAAATCCTTTACAATGACCTCTGTATTCTCTTTCCCATTGATATTGAGGTTTATTATCGAGTGCTCACCAATCTTCTCGAAGATCTTTTCGAACTCCTTCGCCTTTACCGCAACTGCTCTATTACCCCTGTGGCCGTAAAGTACGGCAGGAATAAACCCCTTCTGCCTTACTTTCTTTGCCGCCTCTTTCCCGGTCTTCTCTCGCAACTGGATATCAAGTACATATTCAGCCATCTCTTAGCTCCTCTCATGATGTATTACCCTGTAAATGCCATACCAATTTCGATCGCTCATCAATATCCGCCCGTGCCCCGGGGGACTATTGGAGGTTAGATTCCTTACTCAAGCCCGATGATATGATTGGCATCGGCATCCAGAAACAGGGGAGATACCGTCCTGTCCTCGTGTATCCTCCTTAAGGCATCGGCCAGGAGGCCCGATATTGACAGCACCTCTATTTTATCGGTGCTCGGGTGTTTCATCCTGTCGAAATATATGGAATCTGTCACCACAACCTTCGTCAGGGCTGAATTATTTATGTTCTCAATCGCATTTTTTGAAAAGACACCATGGGTGGCGCAGGCATACACGCCTTTTGCACCTTTTTCAGCAAGCAGGTTTGCTGCCGAACAGAGCGTTCCAGCGGTGTCTATCATGTCGTCAAGAACGATGAGATTGTTCCCCTTGATCAGGTTCTCGCCGATGATGTTCATAATGGTCGATTTGTTTTTCTCATGTCTTCTCTTGTCGATTATTGCCATGTTTGCCTTCATAAGCCTGGCAAAGAAGCGCGCTCTCTCCACACCACCTGCATCAGGAGATACAATGACATAGTCCATTCTGTTTTTTTTAAAATAGTTGAAGAGCACCGGAGTTGCAAACAGGTGATCGACCGGTATATCGAAGTATCCCTGAATCTGCAGAGCATGAACGTCGAGCAGAAGTATCCTGTTTGCCCCTGCGGTTGTAATCAAATTTGCAACCAGCTTTGATGTGATCGGTGTGCGGGGCTGGGATTTCCTGTCCTGCCGGGCATAGCCGTAATAGGGTATGACAGCGGTTATCCTTCCGGTCGATGCCCTCTTCAGCGTATCGAGTATAATAAGGAGCTCCATCAAATTTTCGCTGGAGGGGTTCGATGTCGGCTGAATGACGAATACATCTTCACCACGCACCGATTCGTTGATCTTGACGAATATCTCCCGGTCAGCGAATCGGGTGATCTCAACATCGGTTATTTTTATCTTCAAATGCTCAGCTATTTTTTCGGCAAGGTATCTGTTGGCCGTACCTGAGATGATTTTCAAATCCGATCGAATCAATCTGATCATCCTCGTTGCATTGCCCGAACTGTGAGCTTCTTTACTCCTGTATAGTTAAAGTGTAAAAATGAGTTCTGGGGCGGGAGGATTCGAACCCCCGAATGTCAGGACCAAAACCTGATGGCTTACCGCTTGCCGACGCCCCAATGCATAGAATATAAAAAATTATAAAAAAAATGGAAACTAAAATATTGGAAGGGGGGGTTACATGCAGTTTTACCGGACCCTCTATGACATAAAAAAACAGGAAAAAAGGATACAGGTTTTATTCAGAGCTGGCATCTGCTTCATGGCTCTTTGCAGTTTCCTGATGATACGCATCCAGAACAGCTTTTTGAAGGATTTCTCGAAAAGTAGAGTTGATTGGGTGGGCGACATCCTTGAATTCGCCGCTGGTCGTTTTTCTGCTTGGCATGGCAACGAATATTCCGCTTTGTCCGTTTATTACTTTCAGATTATGTACAACGAAGGAGTCATCAAATGTAACCGACACGTACGCTTTTAGCTTTCCCTCATTTCCGACTCTCTTCACTCTCACATCGGTAATGTTCATAACGACAAACACCCCTTTTTTCATAATAATTTAAGTACATCC
>CAZPCG010000173.1:0-2264 GCA_964584875.1 uncultured Spirochaetota bacterium | reverse complement strand
AAAAATCCTATCACATGAAAAGTTCCATGTCAAGAAAATTAATTTTTATGCAAATAGAGGGGTGCAAACACAGGTGACATCACTTTTCTGAGGGACCATACAATTTACTGTACATCATGTAGGAGGCAATAACCTTCTTAATAAAGTTCCTCGTCTCTTCATACGGCAGCTCCTCGACAAACTGCTCGACGTTTTCAAAGGACTTGCGGGAAAGCCATCTCTTCACATTAGCAGGACCCCCGTTATAAGCAGCTAGAGTTGCTTCGATTGAATTGAAAGTGCGGAGCAGATACAGAAGGTATCGTATTCCTGCTTCAACATTAACTGCCGGGTCATGAAGGTCCTCGGCTGAGATTTTTTTCTTCGAAATCCATGAAGCCGTAGCAGGCATGAGCTGCATGAGCCCAATCGCTCCTTTTACTGACCTCGCTCTGGAATTGAAGCGACTCTCCTCACGTATGAGGGCGAGTATAAATCGTTCATCCAGCCCACCTTCGATGAACGAAAGAGAGCCCTGTATTATGTCGGGGTACGCAGGAGGATAGAGGAGCTTCAAAATCTCTTCGGGGAGCAATAACCGGTACTGCTCTCCTGCGTCCCCCACCATTTCTTCGGCGTGGTTGATGCCCTCATGGAAATCCCCCCGATCGTAGCATATCTTTGCAAGCAGGTAGTGAACAAGTATCTGCTCCTCCACACCAGATGCGGGTAATGAAGATGACACGATTTCTTCAACATCCTCATGAAACCACAATTTGTAGAGAAGAAAAAGCTTCCCTGAGTTAAGAGAAGTAGTGTCAAAGATTAAATTCCGGGCGGTTGACGAACTATTCAACCTCTTACGAAATAAAGATAAGCGCACTTCAGCTTCGTACAGCTCTCTCTTTTCCAGCTCCTCAGATTTGACAATCGCTTCAACCCTGTCCCCATTTGCCTTCTGGAGATGCCACTCCAGACCCTTAAAGTAGTAGTAGCTTCCTGGTCTCAGGACCATTGCTTCTTCCAGATACCGTCTGTCGTGGTAGAGGCCGAGTATGTATGCTGCCCACCCTCTGTAAAAATAGCTCTGGATGCGGGTGTAGAACTGCAGAAGAAACTGTACTGCCGACTCTGTTTCGCCTTTCTGAAGGAGATAGTAGAATGTACTATAAGTAACATAATCGGCTCTACTGTAACCGCCATAAAGCTGGAGGAAGCGAATAGCGAGTTTGAGATAGTCCTCAACGCTTCCCCTCCTTTTTTCAATCTGGAGGAGAAGGTAGGCAGCATCCTGTGGCGTTTGTTCTTCCACGTTCATGCGACCATCGGATACTGACAAATTGTCGAGGTAGCGCTGCACGTACTGGTTAGCCATGTCCATCTTTCCCTCATGGTAATAGGAGTACGCCATTTTCAATAGCGCTTCTGGATCTCCATCGAGGGCAAACTGAACGGAGTACAACTGTATTGCGGATTTATAGTCACCAAGACTGTATGAGCAGAAGGCCCTCTGTTTCAGGGCACGCTCCGGCTGCGAAGGCAGGTAGCTCAGGGTGATCGCCTCATGGTAAAGTCGATGATCGATGTACAGATCGAGTAGCTGCTCCAGGGTCATACCCCTCCTGATAAGCTCGGACACCACGATGCTGTCCTTTACCAGCTTTTGCAAGATCAATTTACCGTAGGAATTTCCACCTTCCTTCAGCAATTCATAATAGTAATAAGAGGCCTCAAGTGCATCGCCCCTCAACTGGTAGAGCAGGCCAAGGTAGTACATCGCTGCCGGAATGATCTTCTCGTACTTCTTCAACATCTTCAGGGGAGAATCACTGCTCTCACCCATCAGGAAGAGCCTGTAAAGGGCTGCATTTACCACAACAGCCGTCTCATAATCTTCATATCCTCGTTTTTTTACACCTAAGAGCACCCTGCGGTACCATCTCTCAGCACTCTCCATGTTCCCGGCGCGGACATAGTTATTCGCCACAAGATAGCTCCCGATGAAACGCCACGATGCTTCCCGCGCAATCAGATCTCTGTACATCCTGTTCGCTTCTTCATAGTCTCCAACCTTTTCATGTGATTTTGCGATGATGAGAATTTCTTTTTCACCCGGATCAGGCAAGCTTGGGGCAAGCTCGAGAATTTCCCGGTACCGCTGCGATCTGTACATCATCATGAGCTGTTCAGTTTGACTTTTTTGTGGCACCGATGACGTACCCATCGATGGTGAACCATGGAGCCTGCGACTGTATACCATTATGCATGGAATACACAGGAGAATG
>CAZPCG010000172.1:0-5289 GCA_964584875.1 uncultured Spirochaetota bacterium | reverse complement strand
CAGATGGTGTAAGCTTCTCCATCCACGAGCAGGAGACCCTGGGACTGGTAGGTGAGTCCGGCTCCGGAAAGAGCACCGTTGCCTACACCATCATGGGGATCTATTCCCCCACCGCGGGGAAGATACTCTTCAGAGGCGAGGATATATCGAAAGAATCAAAAAAGAGGCCCAAACGCTTTAAAAAAGAGATACAGATCGTCTTCCAGGACCCGGGTTCCTCCCTCAACCCGAGGAGGAGCATAAAGCAGATACTGGAGCTCCCACTCAGGGTACACCGTATCTCTAAAAACGAGAGCCGCACGGAGCAGATTGAAAAACTCCTCAACATGGTTGAGCTTCCCTCCGAATACATGTACAAGTACCCCCTTGCAATAGGGGGAGGAGAACGCCAGATAGTAGCGATAGCTCGTGCCCTTGCCACAGACCCCTCCTTCATCGTTCTCGACGAGCCTACCTCGGCGCTTGACGTTTCGGTACAGGCAAAGATAATAAACCTTTTGATGGAGCTGCAGGAGAGGCTGAACCTTACCTACCTCTTCATCACCCATGACCTGAGCCTTATGCGCAACATGGCAATGAGGGTTGCCATCATGTACCTCGGAAAGATCTGTGAAATCGCCCCCACCGTGGACTTCTTTAAAAACCCCCTCCATCCATATACCAGGATGCTCCTATCATCAATCCCCGTGGTATCAAAAGAGGAGGCTGAGCTGAAGCCGAAGAAGATACTCTCCCGTGGGGAGATTCCAAGCCCCGTCAACATACCGCCGGGATGCAGCTTCCACCTCCGGTGTCCCGAAAAGATGGACATCTGCATGAGGGTCGACCCCGAAATGATCCAGAAGGAGAAGGGGCATCTGGTCAGGTGCCACCTGTATTGAAATACCGCCGTGTAATTAATCCAAACGCATTATGCAAAGTGTCATTAAGATAAGTTGCATACCCGGGTATGCACCGCGTGTCTAGTGAAGTATCCACTTTTATCCTTACAAGCCATCAGAATATATGCGCAGCTCTCCTCACCTCAGATCAACAATGCTGGTAATTACTTACTATTGAATAATTAATAAGCCCTATGTGTATAAAATGGTATTCGTACATCAATGTGAAATTCTGGCATAAATATTGTTAATACATAATGGGTATTATACCCGAACAAAAATTATATAAAGGGAGGTATTTATGAAAAGGTTCATTCTTATTATTCTCTGTCTCCTGCTCGTAGGTGCGGTGAGCCTCGTCCTCTTTGGCGGAGGAAAGAAAGAGCCGGCGAAAAAGGAGAAACTCACCTTTGCCTATGTGCCGGGGATTGAAGACCCCTTCATGCGCATGATAGAGAAAGGCGCAAGGGCGAAGGCCCAGGAGCTCGGAGTAAATCTCCTCGTATCCGAGTATCCAAAATCCTGGGGACCAGAAGTCCAGGTGCCTATACTTGAGGCCCACATGGCCAGGGGCGGATACGATCTCCTCATGGTTGTTCCCACATCGGTTGATGCGCTCATCGCTCCCCTGAAGAAGATCTACGATCAGGGCGTTGAAATCATCACCTGCGACACTTTCATCGGCGATGGCAACTACTCAAAGTCCAGTAACTACTCCTTTCCCCTCGCATATATAGGAACCGACAATGAGCTGGGCGGTGAAGAGGTAGCAGAGCACCTGGCAAAGATGCTCGGAGAGAAGGGAAGGGTTTACATCAACACAACCAACCCTGATGTGTCCTCGGTTATGGGGAGGGTAAAGGGATTCCAGAAAGGAATCGCCAAGTTCCCGAACATGGCGGTTGTCGGCGTGGACTACAACCTCGACGTGCAGCAGAAGGCCCAGGAGCAGACCCTTGCGGCGCTTCAGGCAAACCCTGACATCGTTGGTGTATTCGGTACCAACCTTTTCAGTGCACAGGGCGCATACCAGGCAGTGGTTAACGCTGGTCTTACCGGAGCGGTGAAGATCGCAAGCTGGGATGCTACGGTGGACCTTATCAACGCTCTCAAGGAAGGAAAGGTTGACCTTGTGCTTGCGCAAAAGCCTGCGGAGATAGGTGCCCTTGCCGTAGAGTGGGGTTATAAACACTTTACACAGGGTGCTGAAATCCCTAAAAAGGTCATTCCTGGTTTCGAGTTCTTTACCAGAGAGAACGTGAACGATCCTAACATGCAGCAGTTCATCTACAAGTAATGAATGCTGCAGGCATTACATTTAAAAAGGGGGTTAGAGCTCTCACTAACCCTCTTTTTTGTATCGGTTGTCCGTGCTGTGCCCCACATGGAAGCTTGAGGAGTAAAACATATCTTGCGTATTTTCATAGTTTTTATAGAATTCGTAATATCAATTAAAATCAGGTATGACTGGAGAGGTTGATTTGTTTCGCAATGTTAATGAGGCGTCGAAATCAAAGGGCTGGCTGTTCATTCCCGTCGCAAAAAACTGGGCCCTGATATTTCTCTTTCTTTTAATCGCTGTATTCAGCTTTACGGGGAAAGGATTCTTCAGCCTCACCAACTTTCAGAATATCATTCATCTTTCCACTATATTCCTTCTTCTTTCCGCTGCTGAGACATACGTCATCGTCACAGGCGGGATTGACCTCTCCGTTGGTTTTGTGATGGGGTTGTCATCGGTTATTTCAGCAAAAATCATGCAGATGCTTCATGCGGCTGCACTGCCAGAACCCACCAGCATCCTGATAGGGAGCATTGTTGGAATATCGGTAAGCCTTATCCCTGGATTGATCAGCGGTACCCTCATCGCCAGGTTAAATGTTCCGCCATTCATTGCAACCCTCGGGATGTGGGGTATCA
Source organism: uncultured Spirochaetota bacterium (assembly GCA_964584875.1). Classification (GTDB taxonomy): domain Bacteria; phylum Spirochaetota; class B62-G9; order B62-G9; family DRHN01; genus CAZPCG01. The sequence continues at coordinate 2,488 of CAZPCG010000172.1, read as the reverse complement.
CAAATGGCATTACTCTGAGAATCTGCCAGGGATTTCCCATCTCCTTTCTTCCTTCAAAACTCGTAGGGCTTGGAAATGGTTTTTTACTCTACATACTTCCGGGAGAGGTAACCTCATTTTTCCACAGACCACCTGGCATTCAGCACTCTCAGATACGTGAATTGATTCGTATTTTCCCCAATTCATTGCTGTTCTCATTAACTGTGCTTTTTATTCTCTGGCATGTGTTGAAGCATTCGAAGTTCGGACAGCATACATACGCCATAGGGGGGAGTAAGGATGCAGCAACCAGAGCGGGGATCAATGTGAAAAGGCATCTCATTGTTACTTACACACTCTCTTCATTTCTTGCCGGGCTTGCCGGCGTCTTCAATGTGTTTCAGACAGGCATAGGGAACTTTACACCCTTCAGCGCTATGTACGAGCTTTTTGCAATTGCTGGTGTTATCATTGGTGGTGCAAGCCTCATGGGAGGCAAAGGGAGCATTCTGGGGTCCTGTATAGGAGCTGTAATGATCAGGCTTCTGGAAAACGGATTGTCCATATCGGGAGTTGAACCTTTTTACCGGTTTATCGCGGTAGGTCTTATTCTCATCATGGCAGTAGTAATTGACCAGATGTTTCCTGAACTGTTCTGATTTTTAAAGTTGCCGTGTTGAGCAGGAGACAGAGTAGTGGCCTTTATACCCAGTATCGACAAAAGAAGAAACTTTCTGGTATTTCTGGGACGAAGGTGGGCACTGATATTTCTCGTGCTCGAATCCCTGGTTTTCAGTTTCACTACCCAGGCCTTCTTCAGTTTGAAGGGTATTCAGATCGTTCTCTTCTTCGGCGCGACAATTTTTCTCCTTGGAACTGCAGAAACCTTTGTTATCATAACTGGAGGTATTGACCTTTCTGTGGGATTTATTATGGGATTTGCGAGCATTGTTTCGGCAAAGCTCATCGTATTTTTAGTAAATTTAGGAATGATGCCCGGACCCAGTATTTTGCTCGGAATTATTATAACATTACTGGTTGGATTGATACCAGGGTATGTGAATGGAACCCTTGTTGCAAGGCTCAATGTACCCCCATTTATTGCGACCTTTTCAATGCTCGGAATTACTCACGGTACCTCGGAATTGCTAATACGCGGAGTACCTGCGAAAAATCTACCTTACCTTGCAAACGCGATAGGCAACGGGTATTTTATTTATCTCGTACCTGGTAAAATTGTCTCGTTATTTAAAAAACCGGTTATGCAGAGGGGAGAGCTATTTTTAGAGATCATTCCCAATGTGGTTGTCATTACTTTTGTTATTATCATTGTTTTTGCATTTATTCTAAAAAAATCGAAGTTCGGTCAGCACATCTACGCAATAGGAGGGAACGTCGATGCTGCTATACGAGCCGGTATTAATGTGAAAGCCCATCTCTTAAAGGTGTATATGATCTCCTCATTCTTTGCTGCTTTATCCGGGACGATCTACATGCTACAATACATCACAGGCAAGGCAGATGCAGGAGCCCCCTTTTTGCTTGACGCGATCGTTGCCGTGGTAATTGGAGGGGCCAGTCTCTACGGCGGTATAGGTACAATTGGAGGAACCGTGCTCGGCTGTCTCATACTCTCGGTTCTGGAGACCGGTCTGCGTATGATGGGAGTTCCAACATTTGATAAGTTTATTGCAGTGGGTGTTATTCTGATCTTCGCTGTTTTGATCGATCAATTTTTCCCTGAGCTTATTCACAAAGAGGTATAGAATATGGGATACATACTTGAAGTTCAAAATATTACAAAGCGATTCGGCGGTCTTGTTGCAGTGAACAATGTAAGCATGGGGGTAAATGCCGGGGAGGTTGTCGGACTCCTGGGCGATAACGGTGCTGGAAAGTCTACCTTGATAAAGATGGTTTCCGGCGTGTATCATCCAGACGGTGGCAGAATCCTGTTCATGGAAGAAGAGGTGAAGATCACTACCCCCATGGAAGCCCTTGCGCTCGGTATCGAGACGATCTATCAGGACCTTGCGCTTGCCGAAAACCTCAATGTGTATTCCAACATATTCCTTGGAAGAGAGAAACTGAAAACAATATTAGGTCTTATAAAGGTCCTCGATCATGATTATATGCTCTCTGAATCGAAGAAGGTATTAAACAGGCTTGAAATAGAGATCCCGTCGCTGAGGAACAAGATAAGCATGCTCTCGGGCGGCCAGAGGCAGGCTGTAGCAATTTCACGCTCCCTTTACTGGGATGCGAAATTTTTAATCATGGATGAACCTACTGCAGCCCTGGGAATTGCAGAGCATAAAAAGGTGCTGGATCTGATAAGGCTTCTCAGAACCCAGGGTCTTGGCATCATCATCATCAGCCATCAAATCCACGATGTCTTTTCGGTAGCAGACAGGCTCGTCATCATGAGACGGGGATTAAAGGTGGCGGAGAGAATGACCAAAGAAACAGACCCCAATGAGATTGTAAGCCTTATCGTCGGTGTTGAAAC
>CAZPCG010000171.1:4697-5297 GCA_964584875.1 uncultured Spirochaetota bacterium | reverse complement strand
CCCGCCGTCTTTCAAGCCTATAACGACAGCATCATCGTGACCTCCTATTCAAAAGACCTCTCAATTCCGGGAGAGCGGATCGGTTGGGCTGCGGTAAACCCCATGGCCAGGGATGCCGGAGAGATAGTGGACGGGATGATCCTCTGTAACCGCATACTCGGCTTTGTAAACGCACCATCTCTGATGCAGAGGGTTATACAATACCTCCAGGGGAAGAGCATTGATGTTGCGGTGTACAGGCGGAAGCGCGACCTGCTGTGCGATGGGCTTGATACACTCGGGTACGAGTTCATGCGACCGGAGGGTGCATTCTACCTCTTTCCGAAGGCTCCCGGCGGTGACGACCTGAAATTCGTTGAAACCCTGCAAAAGGAGCTCATCCTCACCGTTCCGGGCAGGGGTTTCGGGCTTCCAGGTTACTTCCGAATCGCATTCTGTGTTGATGATGAGGTCATTACCAGGTCGATGGGGGGGTTTGCCCGTGCCATTGAGGCTTTCCATTAATATTAATCAGTGAACTTTCAATCTTTCCCTCCCTTGAGGGAGGGGGCTGGAGGAGGGTGTAAAATTAATTACACGTGTAAATTTGCATTTTTTCTT
>CAZPCG010000171.1:0-4687 GCA_964584875.1 uncultured Spirochaetota bacterium | reverse complement strand
TTCCATTAATATTAATCAGTGAACTTTCAATCTCCCCCCCTTGAGGGAGGAGGGTGTAAAATTAATTACACGTGTAAATTTGCATTTTTTCTTAGTCGGAAGAGGCAGTAAGGCTGTTTATCTTCGTCGAGGCAAGCAATGCATGGCACGCATGATTCTGATAAACCGGGCAGGGGAGATGAAGTTTATACAATCCTCGTAATAAACCCCGGCTCAACTTCAACAAGGCTTTCACTCTTTCACAATGAAAACGAGTTTTCTCAGCGCAACATCAACCACAGCACAGATGAGCTCAGCGTTTTCAGATGTATTGCCGATCAGGTCGAGTTTCGCCTCTGCATCGTGCTGCGCTTCCTACGAGAAAGCAGCACCACCATCGATATCCTCGATGCGGTCATCGGGCGCGGCGGCCTCCTGAAGCCGCTGGAGAGCGGCGTATACCGCGTGGGGGAGGCCGTGCTTAACGACCTGAGGTCAGGCCGCTATGGGGAGCATGCGAGCAACCTCGGTGCCATCCTGGCATGGGAGGTAGCCAGAAAGGCGGGATGCCCGGCCTTCATCGCCGATCCCGTTGTGGTGGATGAGATGGATGAGGTTGCCCGCATCTCGGGCCTTCCTGAAATCCAGCGCAAGAGCATATTCCACGCCCTCAATCAGAAATCAGTGGCCAGAGAGGTGGCAAAGAAGCTCGGAAAGCGGTATGAGGAGTGTAACTTCATTGTCGCCCATATGGGTGGAGGGATATCGGTTGGTGCACATCGAAAGGGGAGGGTCGTGGATGTGAACAACGCTCTCGATGGTGACGGACCTTTCTCCCCGGAGAGAGCAGGAGGGTTGCCCGCAGGGGAGCTTGTGCGGATGTGCTTCAGTGGCAGATACACCCTGGAGGGGATGCTCCAGAGGATCAGCGGTGGGGGTGGTCTTGTTGCTTACAGAGGTTCAAACAGCTTTAAGGAGCTGAAGGAGGCATCGAATTCCGGTGACCCTCTGGCTAAGCTCCTCTATGAAGCGTGCGCCTACCAGGTGAGCCAGGAGATCTGCAAACACGGCGCAACCCTCAGGGGTCAGGTTGACCGTATCATCCTCACAGGGGGGCTTGCCTGCGATGAAACCTTCGTCAACATGATAAAGGGGCGAGTAAGCCACCTCGCTCAGGTTGAGGTGCTGCCTGGAGAGCGGGAGATGGTTTCACTTGCAATGTGTGCTCAACTTGTGCTTCAGGGGGAGGAAAAGGAGAAGGAATATTAAATTTTATATTATTGACATTTATAACTCCTTTTGATAACCTATAAGGAATAAACCTCTAAATACTTCATTGGGGTACGTACTCAAAGATAGGGTAAAAAAGCTCCGGAAACCCAAAAAAAGGAGCACTCCGATGCCACAGATTCTGGAAGAGCGGGAAATCCACGACATCATGATAGGGGCAACCTTCTTCGGCTCGGGGGGCGGCGGCTCACCCCGGGATGGGAAAAAGCTCCTGGATGACCTGAAGTCAAAGGGAATGGCACGGGTGACCATGATCGATTACAGGGATATGAAGGAAGATGAATATGCTGTGATGGTCGCTGAGTTCGGGTCGCCGAAGGCTTTCCTGGAGGCAGAGTCATTTCCAGAAACTGTGAAATCCTTCGAGGTATTGCAAAAGATTTCAGAAGAAATCGATAAAAAGATATCCTTCATCATGGCAGGCGAGCTGGGCGGCTTCAACACGGTCGTACCCATGTACGTTGCCGCTTTGAAGGAGGTGCCCTTTCTTAACTCAGATGCTCAGGGCAGGGCTGTACCGGAGCTGAGCACCTGCCTCTACAACATATACCATTTTTCCTTTTCACCCTTCGTAATGGCGGGATATACAGGCGACTATGTTATTGCACATCTGAACGATCCGGGGGACCACCATGCCGCTGAAAACATCGCAAGGCACATGGCAATGGCCTACGGGTTCAGGGCTGGATTTGCGGGAATTGCAGCAAACCGCAGGGACATTGAGGATAAGCTCGTACCGGACTCAATACTTCTCTGCATGAAGGTTGGGAGGGCTTTCAAGATATCGGGTGGACTCAAAGAGCTCGCAAAAGCCCTGGCTGAAGCCTGCGGTGCGAAGGTGATCTTTGAGGGCAGCATAGAAAAGATCGAGTTGAAGACCGAAGGGGGATTCGACTTCGGGGTCACGACCATCAAAGGTTACGGCGCTCACAAAGGAGAATCGATATCCATCAGCTTCAAAAATGAGAACATCCTATGTCAAAACGGTTCAGGGAAGGTGATCGGGACCGTTCCCGACCTGATAACGCTCGTGGATGCTGAAAATCTAACGCCCTTGACCAACGCAGACACGAAAGAGGGGCAAAAGTTGGCTGTGTTTGGCATGAAGGCGCCGAAACCTTGGTTAAAGAGCCCTGAGGGTTTCACCTGCTGGGGACATATATTTTCCAGGCTGGGATACAGCGGAGGCTATGTATCAGTTGTATAGGGATATCGGTAGCATAATAATACCTCGGGCAGATGTACAGGGTGAAGTGGAGGTGATCTACTCCACCCTTGCAGTAAGAGTTTAGCAGTACATCTTTTATCAAAGAAGGAGGGTACAAGATGAGTAATGAAGTGCAAAAGGAAGCATGGCCATGGAAGGATGAATATGGTGATTTTTCAATGGTTCCTGTCCCACAGCACGAGACCAAGTCCTTCTTAAGCGTTTTTTACGTCTACATGGGGGTACTTGCCTGTATTGCTGTGCTGTGGGGTGGCTCAACCCTCGGGCTGCAGTTCACACTGAAAAAAGCCCTGTGGGTAGCGGTAGCCGGCTCTGCCATTCTCGGCCTTATCGGAGGACTGACCGCCGTAATAGGTGGGATCTCCAAAACGTCAACCTACGTGAACATGAGGTACCCTTTCGGGCTCGTGGGGTCGCAGCTTTTTGGCTCAATCATTGCAGGTATTGCATGCGGTATCGGGTGGTTTGCAGTGCAGACCTGGCTGTTTGGAATAATCATACACACCCTCTTTCCTGAAGCGTCGTGGGCAAATGTGGGTGTTGCAGCCATCTGGGGAGGACTGCTCATGATGATCACAGCGATAATAGGCTTTCGTGGGCTTGCATGGCTCAGCTATCTGGCGGTGCCTTTTTTCATGCTGATCGCCGGTGTAGGGGCGATGATGGGTATCGCCCAGGCAGGTGGATTTGCAGGCCTTGCAAGCATCCAGCCTAAGAGCCCTGCCTCATTCGGTGTTGGTGTGACCCAGGTTGTCGGAATGTACATTGCAGGTGGAGTCATTACCGCTGATATTTCCCGCTATGCCAAACGTGCCATCGGTGGTTCACTTGCCTGGATAATCCAGGTCATCATATTCCAGGTCTACATGCTGATGGGGGCTGTTGCTCTTACCCTGGCCACGGGAGCAGCCAATGTGGCTCAGGCGCTGCTGGTCGGTGGGGCTGGAATAGGAGCGTTCCTCATGGCAATCCTCGGACAGTGGACAACAAATGATAACAATCTGTATAATGGAGCTCTTTCATTCAACACCTGGCTACACACCAAAAAGGCATACATCACAATCGTGGAGGGTGTGATCGGCGTTGCAATAGCAGCATACGTTGGCTTCAAAGCCGGGGTGAGTTTGGACCCATTCATGAAGTTTCTCACACTCCTCGGAAAAATTCTTCCAGCAATAGGTGGTGCCCTGATTGCCGATTTCTACTTCTATCGCTGGTTCAAAAAGGTACCCTATAAGGAGAGGTACAGGGCAATGCCCGGGATGAAGGTTTCGATTGTTAATTGGGTAGGCTGGGTTTCGGTGATCATCGGAACGGTAATCGGCGGCTGGTTGATGAAATGGGGAATTGCAGCTCTCAATGCGCTGATCATTGGTGCAGTTGCATACATCGTGATCTCTATTATCTGCGATATTGCCGGCATCAAGATGGAAATTGGTGCCCATACCATTGACGAGAAAGGAGTATAAGGGCAATGGATTTTAAAAAATATACCCAATTAATTACAATAGTACTGATAATACTCCCTTTTATTATAGTGGTGCTTGGACTGCTCAACTGGTCTGAAAACGTGTACACGGGGATCATCTACGTTGTGGTTGGCGCTCTCCAGTTCCTCAGTGCCATTTTCGTTTATCCAAGGATCGCAAAGGTTGCTGATGCTCAAATGGTCGGAAACAGGGTTGTGCAGCAGAACTGGCTTATTCTTTCCCTGGGGATTGCAGGAATGGCACTTTTCTCCGCACCCTTTTTTAAGATAGAACCAGCATCTATCCCCTATATTACATTTATCATCTCCACGGTCTTAGTGATCCTTAGCGGGTTCAACATCTTGATGGCCGTGAGGAAGGTAAAGGCAAGGATGGTAGCTTAAAGACTATCTTCCACCTTCCCCATGAGAAGGTTCATTGCATAGTGCTCGGGGGAAGAGGGGGTAATAAAAAAGCTGGCTATAATAAGAGGGTATGCTGTGTGAGAGAGGGGGAAAGATAGTATATTTAGTTCAATACAGCAAACCCCTCTATCACCTGGAAAGGTCTATGGGAGAGAAGAAACTTCCTCCCTGGGTAAAAAAGGTAGAGACAGTTCTGGAGAATGTCAGAAAAGAGGGGCGAAACAGGCTTTTTGAACATGAGGTGTATGAAATCCTCTCGAAATTGAGGATAAAAACACCCACACACCTCGTCGTAC
>CAZPCG010000170.1:0-5322 GCA_964584875.1 uncultured Spirochaetota bacterium | reverse complement strand
GGACTGGATGACCTCGGCTGATATCTGCAGGAAGATGAGCGGGGAGGAGATATACGTGTGGAACGGTGAGGATGGGCTTGGAGCACTGGAGCTCGTGGAATACCTGGATATTGTGAAAATCGGCGGGCTGCTCAGGGTGAGCATTGAGCATTACAATACAAAAGCCGAGATTGAGCGTTTTCTCGGAGTTCTGGAGGGTATTTCAAAGCACAGATGACAAGAAGCATCTCATGGACGGGCAAGAAAGGGGGAAGCAATCGACTTCGATATCAAACCAATAGAGACTAAAAAGAGGTATGTTCTCGTTATCGATCAGATTCTTGATTTAATCCGGGGAGGTACGTTCAAAGCAGGCGATAAGCTGCCTCCTGAAAGAATGATGGCTGTGAAGCTCAAGGTGAGCAGACCTTCTGTGCGTGAAGCCTACTGTGTCCTGGAAATGGTCGGCATTCTTGAGAGCAAGGTGGGCTCCGGAACCTATGTGAAATCCAGTAACATTGACCAGATCTCCATAAGCAAGATAAGGGATCTTTCCAGGAAGGAAGAGAGCCCCTACGAGATACTCGAGGTGCGAAAGATAATAGAGCCGGAGATTGTTTCCCTTGCGGCAAAGAATTCAACAGAGGAGGATGCTCGTGAGATTGAGATGTTACTGGAAAAGATGAAATCTGAAATGAGTAACAGCAGGGCGTACAGTATGGACACAGACGCGCTATTTCATTTGAAAATCGCACAGACCTCTGGAAATGCAGTGCTCTTCAATGTTATGAAATACATAGTGGATCTGCTGCGGGAACGGCTCTGGGATAGAATCATCGATGGCCCAACTGTAAAGCCGGAGGATCTTAAGAAGGACATCAAATTTCACGAGGATATCGTGAGGTGTATAAAAAACAGGGACCTGAAGAGCGTTCGCCCGATAATGATCAAACGTTTCAATGAAATCCAGAAGGGCCTTGAATGAAAAAAGTATCAGACCCTCTTGCGTAGTGTTTCATCTTTCCAGGCTAAAATATTTCGCTAAAATATTTCTTCAGGGCATTGTGTATGAGTATCAGTAATGAACTCCGGGTCCAGATGCTGAGGGGCATGCTCCGCATACGTGATTTTGAGGAGCGTATTCAAAAGCTGTACCTTGCAGGCTATATCCCGGGTTCCATGCATCTTTCCACTGGCCAGGAGGCAATACCCGTTGGTTTCTGCATGAACCTGCGCAAAGACGACTACCTCCTGAGCAGCCATCGAGGTCATGGCCATGTGCTTGCGAAGGGTGGGGAGTACAGGTACATGATGGCCGAGCTGTTCGGGAAGAAAACGGGATACTCCAGGGGCAGGGGCGGGTCGATGCACTTTGCCCATGTTGAAATAGGAGTTCTGGGCACCAACGGTATTGTGGGGGGAGGCATCCCCATTGCCGCAGGGGTGGGATTCGCTTCGAAGTATCTGAAGTCTGGCAGGGTTACGGTCTGTTTCTTCGGTGACGGTGCTGCAAACACGGGGGCTTTTCACGAAGGACTGAACTTTGCAGCGGTTTTAAAGGTTCCCGTTATCTTTGTTATTGAAAACAACCAGTACGCGATCTCCGTTCCAAGGAAGCTGTCCGATTGCCTGGAAGAGCTCTCCCTCAGGGCTGTGGCATACGGCATGCCCGGTGAGACGGTGGATGGAAATGATGTTATTGCTGTTTATGAAGCTGCACGGAAGGCAATCAAGCGGGCCCGTTCAGGGGAGGGACCGGCGCTGATCGAGTGCAAAACCTACAGGTGGCACGGGCATCACGCCGGGGAGCCGAGGGACGGTCTCGTCTACCGGAGGCAGGAGGAGATCGACGCCTGGAAGGAGAAGTGCCCGATCAGGAGGCTAAGGGAGGCTCTCCTGAAGGAGAAGGTAATTCGTGAAAGCGATATTGTGGAGATGGAGGAGGGGTTTCAGAGGGAGCTGGATGAGGCCATTGCCTATGCAACTGAAAGCCCTTACCCTGATAAAGATGACCTTTTGAAAGATGTGTATGTCGATGAGGGATGATGCATGCGGCAGATAACCCTGAGAGAGGCGCTTAATGAGGCCCTGCGGTATAACCTGAAAAACGATGAGAGGGTGTTCTGCTGGGGTGAAGACATAGGTGTGCTTGGAGGCGCATTCGGGGTTACCGCAGAGCTCCTGGAGGAGTTCGGACCGGGGAGAATAATCGACACGCCGATATCAGAGATCGCCATCGTGGGGGCCGGGGTAGGGGCTGCGCTGGGAGGCCTCAGGCCGGTGATAGAGATCATGTACGTTGATTTTACCCCTGGCTGTATGGATATGATCGTAAACCAGATGGCTAAAATACACTACATGTTCGGGGGCCAGTGCAGGGTTCCCATGGTACTTCGTATTGTATCCGGGGCCATGGGTGAGAACGCAGCGCAGCATTCGCAGAGCTTCTACTCCTTTTTCGTCCATGTGCCAGGGCTGATCGTTGTAACACCTTCAACACCCTATGATGCCAAGGGGCTGCTCAATGCCTCGATTGCCTCTGAAAATCCTGTCGTTTTTATCGAGCACAAGAGAACGGTGAACATCAAGGGTGAGGTACCAGAGGAATACTATACAATCCCCTTCGGGAAGGCGGACATAAAGAAAGAGGGGAGTGATATCACCATCGTTGCAACCCAGGCGCTCGTGCACGATGCCCTGAAGGTGGCAGGGGAAATTGAACAGGAGGGAGTGAGCATCGAGGTGATTGATCCCAGGACATTGAAGCCGCTTGACATGGAAACGGTCTTCAAGTCCGTCGAAAAAACGGGGAGATTGATAGTTGCCGACGAAGGGTGGCTTCTTTGCGGCATTGCAAGTGAAATTGCCGCCACAGTAGCGCAGGAGAGGATTACCTATCTCGATGCGCCCATAATCAGGATCGGTGCACCCGACTCACCCTGCCCCTTCAGCCCCCCCCTTGAGAAGGCCTATATCCCAGGTGAAGAGGAGATACGGGAAGCAGTAGGGAAGGTGCTGTAATTTAGCCGTAACCAATTTGTTTTCACAGTTTTCTCTTTTGAATTTCGTTGTTAGCGAGGTCTCCAGATGGACCTGATGCTGAAAGAAAGGGTCGCAGTGGTAACCGGAAGCACGGGGATATGTAAGGCTTCAGCGTTGAACCTTGCAGAGGAAGGTGCCCATATTGCAGTTACCCACATTACCGAGGCCGATGAGAAGGCAGCTTCCGATACGGTTGCACGGGTGAACGGCATGGGCGGGAGGGCCATCTCCCTGCATGTAGATGTGCTGAAACTGTCCGACATTAAGCGCATGGTCGATGAAGTGCTTGCGGAATACGGGAGGATAGATGTTCTTGTCAACTGTGCCGGTGTGTGCACATCGGTTCTTGCTGAAAATGTGAGCGAGGAGCAGTGGAACCTCGATACCGGGGTCGACCTGAAGGGGTTGTTCTTCTGCTGCCAGGAAGTGTTCAGAAGGGCAATGAAACCCCGGAGAAGGGGCAGCATCGTAAACATCGCTTCGGTTGTCGGCGTAAATCCGGTTAAGACGAACCCAGTCTATGGTGTTGCGAAAGCGGGAGTGATACATATTACCCGCTACCTTGCCATTGAATGGGGGCCTTACAATGTGAGGGTCAACTCGGTTTCTCCAGGGTGGATAGCAACGGAGATGCTGATCGAGTTCCAGAAAAGCGGGAAGAGCGCCGATCCCCAATCGGTTACACGGAGCATACCGCTGGGCAGGTTTGGGAAGCCGGAGGAGATCGCTGACCTGATAACATTCCTGGCATCGGAGAGGAGCAGTTTCACCACGGGGGCGAATTTTGTTGCCGACGGTGGGATTATCGCCGGCATCAGACTAGCTTCTCTCGTCGGTGGTAAGATAGAGATGCTCTGAGGGGTGGGGCAGGGAATAGATCAATAAAGAGGGGTGAAAAGATGGCGGATATCCGCAAGCTGAGGGAGAAGGCAAAGGCACAGGTGGACGCGATGCGTTCCCACATTGTCGAAATGGCAGAGCATATCTTTGATCATCCGGAGATCGGCCAGAAGGAGTACGAAGCTCAGAAATATCTTGCATCCGAGCTCGAGAAAAATGGATTCAAGGTGCAGAAGGGGGCAGGAGGTCTTGAAACATCATTCAAGGCTGAATTCGATACCGGAAAGGATGGACCTGCGGTTGCCTTCATAGCCGAATATGATGCGCTCCCCAAAATGGGGCATGCCTGCCACCATCACATCATCGCCTCCTCGGGCGTGAACAGCGCCATAGCTATGAGCAGGCTCGCCCGGGACATGTGCGGGAAAGTCGTGTGCATGGGTACACCCGCTGAGGAGCTCATGGACGCCAAGGGAATGATGATAAGGAACGGAGCCTTTTCTGGAATCGATGCAGGGCTGATGTTCCACGGTGGAGGCCGGAACAGTACAAATCTCATATGCCTGGCCGTCGATGGCCTGGAGTTCAGCTACAGAGGCAAGGCAGCCCATGCGGCGGCTGCTCCCCACGAAGGGATCAATGCGCTGGATGCCCTTATCATGCTCTTCAACTCCATCAACGCTCTGCGGCAGCAGTTGAAGGAGGATGTGAGGATACACGGCAACATAATCAAAGGCGGAGATGCGGTGAACATCATCCCCGAAACTGCGGTGGCCCGGTTCTATATTCGCTCAAGACAGCGAAAATATTTGAATGAGGTGGTGGAAAAGGTGAAGAATTGCGCGCGCGGGGCAGCTCTACAGACAGGAGCCGAGCTTGAAATTTCTGTTTTTGAGGATCAGGGGAACGACCTCTTGAAGAATACCGCTTTGATAGAGGAGTTTGAGCAAAACTTCGCGTCCCTGGGTGAAACAATAGACCCTGCGCCATTCCTGATGGGCTCCTCGGACATTGGAAATCTCAGCTACTACATGCCTGTTCTGCATCCCATGGTGAGAACGGCAGTGGAGGGGTGTGCTCTCCACACAGAGGAGTTTCTGAACTACGGCAAATCCGATGTTGCCTATAATGGCATGCTCACGGGCATGAAGGCAGTACTCATGACCGCTGTAAGGGTTTTAATGGACACTGATTTTCTCAGCAGGATGAAAGATGAGTTTGCGGAGAATACAAGGGGCATTTAGCTAGCAAAGAAAAAGATATATGCTCTATCAACCCTGAATAATTGGAGGAGGATATCATGGATCTATCAAGCATACCCGTGGTAGACAGCCACTGCCATCCCTTTGACCCTGCAAGGGAGGACGACGATTTTCGGGTCTATTTCAACATGTCACTCTGGCGCCCACCGACCGAGGTTGTTGTGGATACCGTGATAAACCGTAAAATGATGAGGGAGCT
>CAZPCG010000169.1:0-5324 GCA_964584875.1 uncultured Spirochaetota bacterium | reverse complement strand
GAGATATCTGGAAAGCTCGATGAGGTATTCGGGCGACTTGCAGCCCTGTACGAGCGAAACCAGGCGCTCATTGCAAAGCTCAGGTCCGCACTGACCTATCCCGTGGTTATGCTTTGCTTTGCCCTCATCATCACCGTGTTCCTCATCTCCTTCATTGTCCCGACCTTTGCCCGTCTCTTTGCGGATTTCGGTCAATCCCTCCCCCTACCGACGAGGATGCTGATCGGGTTATCAGGTGTCATTTCATCTGGCTGGTGGGCGTTCCTCTTCTTCATCATCTTCCTCTTTTTCGTGCTGCGGAGGGTGTACAGGAGCGAGAGAGGGAAGCTGTACTTCGATAGAATGGTCCTGAGGTTCCCCATCGTCAAAAGGCTCCTTGTTGACACCTTCAAGATACGCTTCTCCTACACGATGAGCATCATGCTCTCGGGAGGCACCGGCATTATAGAGGCCCTGGAGACGACCGGCGAGATCTTTAAAAACAGTGTGTTCAGAGATGTACTCCTGCGGGCTGCAACGCTGGTGAAAAAGGGGGAAAAGCTCTCCCGGGCAGTGGCAGCTAATCCAGTATTCAACGCCGCCATACTTGGCATGATCCACGCCGGAGAGATGGGAGACAGGCTGCCGGAGGTACTGGACAGCATCGGGCGCAACATAGAGGTTGACCTTGAAGAAAAAATCGCTACCCTGACAGCACTTGTGGAGCCGATCATGATCATCATAATCGGGCTCATAGTCGGTTTTACCGTGCTTTCCATCATGCTCCCCATCCTCCAGATCAACCAGATACTGGGGTAAACAGTATATTACATCGCTATGGAGGGTGTGATATCTCCCCGGCTCCCTTTGGGAGGATAAAAATGGATATACCGTTCATTAAAATGGAAGGGGCAGGAAACGACTACATATACCTAGACCTTGTTAAGAACAGCTACAACCTTGATTTTCAGCGCCTTGCAACCGAAATCTCCTCCCGTCACTTCGGTGTTGGGGGGGATGGGCTTGTATTGATCATGAAAGGCGACTATGGCAATTTTCGCATGCGCATGTTCAACGCAGACGGGAGTGAGGCTGAGATGTGCGGAAACGCGATACGGTGCATGGGTAAACACCTCTTCGACCACGGCTACCCGGGCAAGAAGAATTTCACCATCGAGACGCTGGCCGGTCCAAAGAGGCTTGCGGTGGCATCAGTCGATCGGCAGGGAAAGGCTTCCCTGCTCAGGGTCGACATGGGTGAGCCGGTTCTCAACCCGGCACACATCCCCGTTACCTTTGAAAGAGAACCGGCTACCGGCATCGAGGCCCTTGGGTACAGGGGCACGGCAGTAGGAATGGGAAACCCCCACCTCGTCATCTTCACCGATGAGATCACCGACCACCAGGTACTGGTCGACGGTCCCAGGCTTGAAAAGGCGCCCCTTTTTCCGAAAAAGGTCAATGTTGAGTTCGTACGGGTCCTCGATCCATCAAGCATCGCAATGAGGGTGTGGGAGAGAGGCACGGGTGAAACGCTTGCGTGCGGCACAGGTGCGTGCGCCGCTGCCGTAGCAGGTGTTTTAAATGGGCTTACATCGCGGAAGGTCGGCGTGAAGCTCACGGGGGGAACCCTCACGGTTGAGTGGAAGGAGGATGACAACAGGGTATACCTCACAGGACCTGCCAGGGAGGTCTTCACCGGGGTTTACTACTACAACGAATAAACAGCAATGCCTACCTCACTCCCCTGTCACAACGATTTTATTCTTCCCATCCTTCTTTGCCAGGTAAAGGGCATTATCGGCAAGCTTCATGAGCTCATCCATGTCTGTCGTGTCCTCAGGGAAACCGGCAATCCCTATGCTGAGAGTCACCCTGACCGTCTGATTCTCCGAAGGAATGCGGATATCCTTGCCGGAGAAGAGCTTCATAAGCCTCTTTGCGATGAGGAGGGCAAGGGACTTGTCAGTTCTCGGGAGAACGACGATGAACTCATCACCCCCATAGCGGGCCGGAATATCGGATGAACGGACCGAAAGGCTGACGCTACGGGCAAGCTCCTTCAAGACAAGATCCCCGACCTGGTGGCCGAAGGTATCATTGACGGTTTTAAAATCATCGACATCGAGCATCATACAGGCGATTGGCTCATGGTATCGTTTCGCCTTTTCCACCTCGAGCCGCAGGGTCTCAACGAAGTGCCTGAAGTTGTACAGACCCGTCATGGAATCCCGCATCGATAGGTCTTTCACCTTCTCGTAGAGGATGGTGTTGTGTATGGAGACGGCGAGGTGCCTGGAGATACGGACGACCCTGCCTTCAAAATCGCTGTTCTCGGGATCGTCATAGACAGGATCGTTCAGGTTCAGAACGCCGATTGTCCTGTCACCGGAGATGAGCGGCACCGTACAGACAACATCACCCGCGTAGGCATCGCTCCCGCTCTTTTTAAAGGAAGATCTGCTGAAATCGCCGATGAGGAGGTGCTTCTTCGTTTTTAGAACTTCGTACATCACACTCTCTCTGTCGATGGGTATGGAGAAGTTTGCGGGAATGTCCCTGTGGTTTGTGGTGAAGAGTCTTAACTCTCTCTCGTACTCATCAATTGTAAACAGAGAAAAGAGCCGCGCACCGATGAAGGGGGACAATTCCTCCCGGATAAAGGCCTTCTTCAGCTCGGCATCGAGGAATTGATTCAGGTCCTGGGTAAAGGCAGCTTCCTGTGAGAGCAGCTCCTTCTGCTTCGAGGTTGATTCAATGAGCTGGAGGAGCTTTTTGCGGTGCTCCCTGAGGTTTTCCTCCTCCTCCTTGAGCTCCAGAATGGATTTAATCTTGGCAGTCAGTATCCTGTTGTTGACTGGTTTCTCGATGAAATCATTGGCGCCATTCTCTATTGCTTTAACGATGTCCTCCTCGAGCTGGGATACGGAGATTGCAATGATCGGAACACCGGTGTATGCCGGATTCCCCCTCAGCTTCTTGCAGATGGTGAAACCACTCTGTCCCTTCAGCCTGAGATCGAGGAGAACGAGGTGTACAGGTTTATCATCCTCCAGAACCTTGAAGGCCTCCGAGCCATTTTTGGCGAGGGATATCGAAAAGCCCTCATTCATGAGGATTCTCTTCAAAATGTTCCTCGTATCATAATCGTCATCAATGATAAGGATATGCTTTTCCATGACACCCTTTTTAAGCACAGGTAGTTTGAGGCCCCCGGGTCATTATCTCCCCTGACCGAAAATCAATATAACCCAATTTCCCATCTCATTCCATCGGAAAATTGGCTTCCTTCTTGCTTAATAATTAACCAGCAAGGCCTCACAGGAAATCCCTGAAATTGACGCCGGATACCGAGCCTTCCGAATGGCAGAGGATATAGGATACCGAGGCATTTCCCGTAATATTGGCTACGGTTTCAAGCTGGTATAGCAGGCCTGTGATTGAAAGCAGGATCGCATACCCTTCGGCCGGAAGCCGTATGATATTCGCCAGGACAACCGAGAGGAGCACGAGACTGCCGTCGGTGATGCCATCCATCTTCAGGCTTGAAGCGGTAATGAGGAGCACTATAATGATCTGGAGATACACGGAGAGGTCAAGCCCATAGGCCTGGGCTACGAAGAGGGTCGAAACCCCTGCAGCAACAGCGCTCCCCGACATGCTGAACGCTACCCCAAGCCCCGTAACGAAGGTAAATACCTCCCGGTCCGTCCCAAGATTGTGCTCAAGACACTCTGCGAGCACCGGGTAAGCGGTATAGCGATTCCCCGATACAAACCCGACAATACCTGCGGGCAGCACGGCATGGAGAAAAGTGAAGGGGTTTAGCTTCGTGATGAAGTATACCATCAGTGCCTGGAAGATTAGAACCTGGATGAATGAGCCTGCTACAACAACGAGGATCAGCTTCAAATAGGGCATGATGACATTGGATGTCATGAAGCCCATAGTGTAACCGATGTAGGCAAAAACGCCGATTGGAAGGAACTCGAGAATCATGATGGTCAGGCGGTGAAGGGTACTTTCAATGCTTACAGTGAGATCGTGTAGCGCCTCAGCCTCGTTTCTGGCAAGGAAAATCCCCATTCCGATGAGGTAAGATATGAAAAGAATTGAAAGAACTGCATATCCAGACCGTAAAAAATCGAGTAAACTCTCAGGCACAACCCCGATGAGAAAGCTCGAAGTGGAGGGGTAACGCAAAAGCTGGGCAGACTCATACCCCGCAACGTTTATTCCGGCACCAGGCCTCAGAACATCCCCAAGGATGATCCCGATTGTTGCCCCGACAAGAGTAAAGAGCAAAAAGTAGCCCATAGACTTCACGAGGATGATGAAAAGCCTTTTGTTCTGCCTGAGCAGGAGAAAGCAGCGAATCCCGGAAAAGAACAGAAGCGGCAGCACAAGGAGGTTCAGCAATCGAATAAACACGAGCCCAACAACCCGCAGGGCTTCGAGAAAAATGGAGTCAGGACTTATGTAGCTCCCGATGATGATCCCCATAAAAAGCCCTGCAGCCATCTTGATCCAGAACTTCATCGACATCTCTCCGATTAATTTGGACATTATGATACTTTATGCTTATGATAATGTCAAGGAGCACAAAATTATTCAATATCCTGTGGTCATTGCGATATATAAAACCCCAGGATATTGAGTAATTACAGAAGCATAACCTTCTGGAGAAGTGAGTATGGAGGTGAAAAAGGTGCAGTTAAAGTTGTACTTGGTACTTCTCATCACAGCCCTCGGAGCCGCTGTTCCCGGATGCGGCACAAAAAAACCTGCTCTGAAACCCGAAGACCCAATTACCAGAACCGTTCAGGATAGAGGAGTTACCATGACCCTGACATTCCTCACAGAAGAGAGCCTGAAGGGGAGGTTTGGCAACGTCAACAACCCCTTTCTCACACCGTCCTCCATCCTTGGATTGAACAACATCCTCGCCTTCGAGCTTGTCATTGATATCGAACCATCCGCTGTAACCAGCCCCGGAAACGGGATAGTTGTGCCTCTGAAACAGGTGAAGCTCTCAATCGAAGGAAAGAGTATTGCCCCAACAAACCGCTTCCATCTTACTGAGTTCTGGGAAAA
The DNA here is from genome assembly GCA_964584875.1 of uncultured Spirochaetota bacterium. Taxonomy (GTDB): domain Bacteria; phylum Spirochaetota; class B62-G9; order B62-G9; family DRHN01; genus CAZPCG01. Next base: position 251 of record CAZPCG010000169.1, on the reverse strand, counting down.
CAGGGTCCGCCACGAAACGACGGTGCGGGGGCGGGATTTAGCGAAGATGAAGCTCATCATAAAGAGAGAGGTAGTGCCGAATACAGTTGAGATTGGATCTGGCTCATCCTCCAGGGGATTTTTGGTCTTCATGGGGAAGTTTGATATATACAGTGAGAAGAGGGTTGTGGTGCCTGTCTACGATGGTACGGGTAATTCCCTGGGGAATTTTGATTTCACTTTTTAAATGTCATTGCGAGCCCCGATTGAAA
>CAZPCG010000168.1:0-5358 GCA_964584875.1 uncultured Spirochaetota bacterium | reverse complement strand
GCTCGTACAGGGCTGCAAGTCGCCCGAATACCTCATCGAGCTTTCCAGATATCTCTCCTGCATGCAGGGTGCTCACATACATCCTGTTGAAGTATTCGGGATAGTCAGAAAACGACTGGGATACGCTTTTCCCCTCTTTTATCTTCTCCTTGATGTCCACCATCATCTTCTTCGCATCCCCCTCCTCCATCTGGTCGATCACACCGTCGAGGGCGTGGATAACGGGAAGACGTGCACCGAGCAGGAAAGAGAGCTGCCTGGTGATGAGAGCGGTGGTGCTCCTCTTCTTCGTAAAGGAGATGGGGGGAAGGATGCGCCTTTTGGATGTGGCGAGTTCTGTGATCTGCTGGAGGTAGATTCCCCTGCCGCGGAGCTTTTCCCTTGCTCCATCAGCGGTGGTCGCATCGACCACCCCTTTGACGGTTTTTCCGCTTGCGCTGAGGCCTCTGTATTCGTATATCGCCATTATTCCCTGATAACCCTCACTACCTCATCGAAGGATGTGATGCCTCCAAGCACCTTCTCTATCCCATCGTCGATCATGGTGTGCATCCCCCTGGCGATGCAGGCCTCCCGGATGTAGGAGGCATCCCTCTTTTCGATGATCATCTTTCTCACCGCATCGTTGACCCTGATCATCTCGAATATTCCCACCCTGTCGTGAAACCCGGTATGGTGGCAGCGGACGCAACCCACCGGCCGGTAAACAGACTTCCCCTCAAAGAGCCGGGGATCGATGCCCTCGTGCTCCAGGACCTCGGGCTCCAGCTGGCAGGGCTCCTTGCAGTGCGGGCAGAGGATTCGCACAAGCCTCTGTGAGAGAAAGCAGGTGACGGTTGATGATATGAGGTAGGACTCTATGCCCATGTCCAGCAGACGGACGACACCGCTTGCAGCGTCGTTAGTGTGGACCGTTGAGAAGACGAGATGGCCGGTCATTGCAGCCTGGATTGCGATCTCGGCCGTTTCCCGGTCCCGTATCTCTCCCACCATGATTATCTCCGGATCCTGGCGGAGAATCGACCGCAACCCCTTGGCGAAGGTGAGATCGATCTTCGGGTTTACCTGGATCTGGCTGATACCCATGATACGGTACTCCACAGGGTCTTCGATGGTGATGATGTTCTTCTCCGGTGTGTTTATCTCGCGGATCGCCCCGTAGAGGGTAGTGGTTTTTCCGCACCCGGTTGGGCCTGATACTATGACTATGCCGTTGGGCTTTTTCAGTATATCCCTCAGCCCCTCGACGAGCTCCTCTTTCATGCCGAGGCGCTCGATGTTAAATCGTTTCTCATCCTTAACGAGAAGCCTCATCACTACCCGCTCTCCCACCACGGAGGGTATGATCGAGACGCGGATGTCAACATCGCTTGAGCCGTACTTCACCTTGATGCGGCCATCCTGGGGCAGCCTGTTTTCGGCAATGTTGAGATGGGCCATGATTTTCACCCGTGAGACAATAGCATGCTGGTAGTTCTTGGGTGGTGAAAGCATGTTGTAGAGTACGCCGTCTATCCTGTAGCGTACCGATACCCCCTCCTCTGATGGCTCTATGTGGATGTCCGATGCCCTCGATTTAAGGGCTTCGGTAATCATGAGGTTCACGAGCTTGATGATGGGGGCTTCGTTGGCAAGATCGAGCACATCCTCGCCAGTTTCACCTATCTCTCCAAGGATCTTGATGCTTGAGGATTCGTCCCTGAGGTCCTCTATGACCTTATCGGCGCTCTCATCCACCTCTCCGGAGAGCATGTCGGAGAGCTTCAGAATGTCGAGCTTTTTAGCGAGCACGAGCCTTACATCCCTGTTCGTGAGCACCTTGATGTTCTCTACGACGTCGAACTGGAGCGGGTCGTTGATTGCGACCTCTACGGTGCTGTCGGTTTCCCTGAGGATGATGACGTTGTACCGTTTGATGAACGGCCGGGAGAGGTTGCCCTGGAGCACCAGGCTGTAGTTCAAAAGAAGGTCCTCGTTGTACTCGATGCCGAGCTGGCATGAGAGAACACGGAGGAGGTCGTCCTCGCTGATAATGTTTCGCTGGAGAAGAAACTCACCTATCCTGGTTTTCGTGTTCTTCTGAGCCTCAAGCAGGCTTTCGAGCTCATCCTGCTTGATCTTGTTCATGGCGACGAGGATCTCGCCGAACTTCTGCCCGAGCAGGGATTCCTGCTCTATCATCGCTTCAGTCACCTCCCGTCATTTCTTGGACTTCTCGTACTCCTCCTGCTTTCTCCTCTTCTGCTCGGTCATCTTCTCTATGTCTTCATCGGCTGTGATGATGTGGGGTGTGATGAATATCAGGAGGTTTGTCCTCGTTCTCTGCTTGACCTGCTTGCGGAAAAAGAGCCCGAGGAGGGGTATGTCGCCGAGGATGGGAACCTTCTGCTCTATCATGGTTTCATCGTCACGGATGAGGCCGCCTATGACGATGGTCCTGCGATCCTTCACCGTTACCTTCGAGGTGATGGTACGATTATAAACCGACGGGTTTTCAAGCAGCCTCGTGCCCTCGACGATCTTCTTTATCTCCTGGTTGATTTCCATGGTGATATATCCGTTCTGGTTGATGTGCGGTGTCAGCTTTAGAATGATGCCGATGTCCTTGTAGTCGAAGGTCTGTATCACATTATTTTGCTCATCGACCCTCGAGCTTGTGAGGAATGGGATCTGCTCGCCGATGGTGATTGTGGCCTCATGGTTATCAGCGGTGACGATCTCAGGGGTCGATAGGATCTTCAAATTCGTCTTCTCCCTGTTTGCGTTGAGAATCGCGTACACGTTAGGTATTGTTCCGCTCAGGAGTCCCACCGTGAGCCCGGGAAGTCCCCCCATCTGGAGGCTTTCAGCCATCAGTCCCGTGTTCGTTGTGGCGAGTGCATCGATGCCTATGTCGGTACTGATGAGCGCTCTCCAGTCAAAGCCGAGTATCTGGTCATCGTTCAGGCTGATCTCCACAATGAGGGCTTCAACCAGGACCTGCTCCCTCCTCTTGTCCAGCTCCCGTATGATTCCCTCCAGTTTTTCATAGTCCCTGGGCCCGGCTATGATGAGAAGCGAGTTCGTCTCCTTGTTTGCAACGACGTTGAACCGCTCGCTGAAGGGGACCTCGGCGGCTTCGGGCGGTTTTGGCGGTTTCTGATCCTTTCGCACAGGGATGGCGCTTGCAAGGGTTGAAAGGGTCTGGCTCAGGGTCGTGGCGTCTGCGTTCTGGAGGTGGTAGATGTGGATATCCGAAGGCTCCTTGGGGATTTCTGTGTCGAGGAACTGCACTGTGGTGAGCAGGAGGTTGATGTTTGTTACATCGCCGTTTGCGATGAGCGTATTGGTTCGGGGGTAGGCGGTGAGGAGGAGCTCGTTTGGGAATATCGGGCGTATCACGTTCAGGACACCGGTCGCCTCTGCATACTTGAGGGGGATGATCTGGGTTATGATGCCCTCCACCTTCTTCTCCAGGGGCTCGGTGCCGTAGTAGATGCGCCCGCTCATCTTGAGGGCTTCCTGGGCGGGATAGATGTGCACGACGTTGTTCTCACCGGGTACGGCGTAGAAACCCCTGGCCTTCAGGATTGAGAGGACGATGTCGTACACCTGGGTTACGGGAACGTCCCTGGATGATACGAAGCTGATCGTTCCCTTCACCTTGTCGCTCGTGATGAAGCTCTTCCCCGTTATTTCACTCATCGTCTTGAGGAAAATTGCGATGTCCACCTCATCGAAGTTAAGTGATACCTTTCTCTGCCCAAAAGCGTAATGAGCCGTTGACGCAAAGATCATTATGGTTGAAAGTACAACCATAGTACGTTTCATTCTAACTTTCATTCTCAGGCCCCTCATACTAAAATGTAACACAATCTCAAGCGGTCGAACACCTCAGTGTTCTTCGTAGCGGTTGATGTCCTCAAACACAAGGGTAGAGGCACCAACAATTCCCGCCTGCTGACCGAGCTCTGCGGGGACAATCTCGGCGGCCTCCCGTGAGTCCTTCAGGGTCCATTCAGGGATATGGGCCCTGATGGACTCGATGAATATCTCACCGGCCGACGCAATGCCTCCCCCCACGATGACTGACTCCGGGTTGAAGATGTTGACGAGGTTCCCGATTCCGATTGCGGCATTTCTTCCCACCTCATTCGCAATCTGGAGGGCGAGCCTGTCAGCTTCCTTCGCCGCGTCGAAAATAACCTTCGGCGTCAGTCTGTCGATCTCATTATTGATTTTAGTGAAAATAATGCTCTCTTTCAAATTATCTTTCACAAGGAACTCCCGGGCTGTTCTGAGTATCCCCCTTATCGAGGCGTACTCCTCCCAGCAGCCGCGCATTCCACAGGCGCAGAGGTGTCCGTCGGCATGGACCACCATGTGTCCTATTTCTCCTGCATAACCCGTATGTCCGCCGTAAAGCTCACCTCCTATGACAATCCCGCCTCCAATGCCGGTGCCGAAGGTGGCAAGGACGATGTTGCGCTTCCCCCTTCCTGCACCATGGCGCATCTCTCCGAGAGTCGTTGCGGTAACGTCGTTGTGGGCGAATACGGGCAGGTTAAACTCCCGGTAGAGTATTTTCATGAAGGGAGTATTCCTCCATCCTGGAAGGTTATCCGCCCCGCCTGTCAGCCCTCCAAACGCCGGGTCGATAATTCCGGGGGTCGCCACGGCAATTCCAGATACGAGAAGGTCGCTCTCCTCAGCCTTTGAGAGAAGGGTGCGGGCTGTGGTGATGAGGTTTTCAAGTATCTTCCGGGGACCTTCCGCTATCCGGGAAGAGGTGATGGTGTAGTGGAGCACCTCTCCCTCTCCAGACACAATCCCCCCCTTGAGGTTCGTTCCCCCGAGGTCAAGCCCTATGGCAAACCTCTTATTCACGGCAATCCCCACAGAAATTAGTTAATTTTCATTGAAATAATTCGTACCTGATACGATTTTATATCGAGTAATGATAAAGTGGGCTGTCATTCTAACTTATTGTAATTATCGTATGAAATAGAATCGTTTCAACCCTAAAGGTCAACCAAATACGCTTCGCCTTTGAGAGGGATGGTATTATTTTCACGGGAAGGAGATGCAGGGCGATGCAGATCTACGATGATCTAAAGGCATTCAGCGCCGGGGGGAAGAGCGTAAGGGTCGGGATCGTTGGCGCAGGATTCATGGGTAGAGGAATCGTGGAGGTGATAGAACGCACCCCCGGCATGGCGGTTGTTGCCATTGCCGACCGCGATATCGAGCGTGCTTGCGCCTGCTTCGAGGCCATTCAGTTCAGCAGGTACAAAGATGTGAAGACAGTGGAAGAAGCCCGTCTTGTCGACTTCTCCCATGAGAGGGTGGTCACGCAGAGCCCCCGGGTCATTTCCGAGA
>CAZPCG010000167.1:0-5363 GCA_964584875.1 uncultured Spirochaetota bacterium | reverse complement strand
AAAAATGGGTTCATTATATAGATATAGCGTTTTTAAATACGAAATGGAAACTGGAGATGGTAAGAGCGGCCTTAAAAATTAATTACAATAGAATGAACTGGTGGTGGACCTGCTCCCCGCAGGGGCGGTCCACATAGCATTAATGCACACCGTGGGCTTCCCCTCCGGGGAGGTTCCACGGTTTTTTCGTCGGGCAATGAGACCGTGGGTATGTTTAAGCCCACGGTCTTTTATTATCCGGTTTGACGGAAGGAGAAAGAGCCATGAACCCGTATCTTTTGTGGCCCCCTTCGGGGGGCATGATGAGTGTTAAAGAAGGATCTGGATGGATACCATTTAATTGAATTCTTTATCAAGGAGAAGCCAATGAAAAGAGTAAAGTTTGTGCTTGATGAATCGAAGTTACCGTCTCACTGGTACAACGTTCTTGTGGACCTCCCAAAGCCTCTACCGCCTCCTCTTCACCCTGGTACGAAGAAGCCGCTCGGGCCGGATGATCTTGCACCGCTTTTTCCGATGGAGCTCATCAAACAGGAGATGAGCCCGGAGCGCTACATCGAGATACCGGAGGAGGTGCAGGATATCTACAGGCTCTGGCGGCCCACACCTCTCTACAGGGCATACCGTCTTGAGAAAGCGCTTGATACTCCGGCAAAGATTTACTACAAGTACGAGGGAACGAGCCCGCCCGGAAGCCATAAGCCGAATACCGCAGTTCCCCAGGTGTACTACAACAAGAGAGAAGGGATAAAGCGCATTACAACAGAGACCGGGGCAGGACAGTGGGGGAGCGCCCTTGCCTTTGCCGGGTCTTTATTCAATGTGGAGATCAAGGTGTACATGGTGAAGGTAAGCTACTACCAGAAGCCGTACCGAAGGGTCATGATGCAGACCTGGGGCGCAAATTGTGTTCCCAGCCCATCAAAGGAAACGAATGCGGGGAGGCAGATGCTTGCGAAAGACCCCGACTGCCCGGGAAGCCTCGGGCTTGCCATCAGTGAGGCTGTGGAGGATGCTGTATCCCGCGATGATACCCACTATTCACTGGGAAGTGTTCTGAACCACGTACTGCTGCATCAGACGGTTGTGGGCCTTGAGGCCAGGGCTGCCATGGAGCAGATCGGCGACTACCCTGATGTTCTCATTGGATGCGTTGGCGGAGGCTCAAACTTCGCAGGTCTCTTTCTGCCCTTCCTCAAAGACAAGCTGGATGGGAAAAGGCCTGAGCTGAGGATCATCAATGTTGAGCCTTACAGCTGTCCAACTCTGACAAAAGGGCCCTATTCCTACGACTTTGGCGATGTGGCAGGTTTAACCCCCCTGCTCAAAATGTACACCCTGGGGCACGGGTTCATACCACCCCCTGTGCATGCGGGTGGGTTGAGGTACCATGGCATGGCTCCACTGATCTGCCATCTTTTGAACCTGGGTCTCGTCGAGGCGGTTGCCGTCCATCAGCTTGTCACCTTCGATGCCGGGGTTACCTTTGCCCGGAATGAGGGGATCGTCAGCGCACCTGAAACAGATCATGCCATAAGGGTAACAATCGATGAGGCACTCAAATGCAGGGAGAAGGGAGAAGCAAAGACAATTCTCTTCAATCACAGTGGGCATGGGCACTTCGACATGGGCGCCTATGATGCCTATCTTGCAGGAAAGCTTGAGGATTTCGAGTATCCGCAGGAAGAGATCGAGAAGGCTCTGCAGGAGCTGCCAAAGGTATAAAAGCCGGGCGGGAGGTGATTCAGGATCGGATTCAGGATCTCCTCCTGCCTGCCTGTTTTTTCAGGTCTTCGATTTCGCTTCTTAACTGTCCGATCTGCATATGAAGGTCGTCTATCGTTTTTTTCAGGGGATCGACAATTTTTTCATGATTAAGGTCGACCTGATGATCTTTCACAACATGCCTTCCGGCTTCCCTTGCGGGTATCCCAACAACAGTTGTGTAGGGTTTTACGTCATGCAAAACGACGGAATTGGCCCCTATCTTTGCACAATCCCCGATTGTAATCGGTCCAAGGATAATCGCACCTGCTCCAATAACCACCTCGCAACCTACTGTCGGGTGCCTCTTCTTCCTTTCAAGCGAGACACCACCCAGTACTACCCCCTGATAAATGGTTACATCATTGCCGATCTCAGACGTCTCGCCTATTACCACACCTGCACCGTGGTCGATGAAAAATCTCCTGCCAATCTTTGCGCCCGGATGGATCTCAATACCGGTAATAAACCTCCCGAACTGTGATATTAACCGGGCAAGCAAGGGCCGCTTCCTCTGCCAGAGATAATGAGCAATCCTGTGAAGCCATATTGCCTTGAGCCCCGGGTAGCAGAAAATTGCTTCAATTGGGCTTCGTGCTGCGGGGTCGCGGGAGAGCGCGGCCCGAATATCTTCAGCCATTTTTTTAAACATGAAATGCCCTCGAAGCAAAAGATTGTATTATAATGTAATGAGAATCGGTGCAAAGTGAACCGAAATAGTGTTGGGATCGGGGATGAGTGTGTAAGCTCGTATGTTCCGATAATATGAGTGGCGATGACTGCTCGATTCAGAAATGTCAATCGATTAGGTCATTCAAAATCAATGAAAAATTGGGAAAATCGGATTATATTTTGTAAGAAGGGATTGACATTTTTTGTCGGGGACGTAATATAAGAACGAACATACAACAAGGGAGTATTATTAATCATAAGGTATTACAAATAAGTTATACGGTCTTGTTTTACAGAGGGATAATATGGGAGAAAGAGAGATTATACGGGATATGAAGTACCAGGAGCTTTCTCTTTTGAACATGATAGGGCAGGAGTTTTCTGCAAGCCTCAATCTCGACACAGTTATTGATGCTATCATGAGCAGGGTGAAGGATGTGCTGAAGTGTGAGGCAAGCTCGGTAATTCTCTACGAGGAGCTTAAAGATACCCTCGTCTTCTACGCTGCCTCAGGAGCAGGAGCGACGGCTGTCAAGGGACTTTCCATCCCGAAAGGGAAAGGGATTGCAGGCTGGGTTTTTGAGAACCGAAAACCTGTTACAGTGAAGGATGTTGAAAAGGATGAGAGGTTTTACCCGGAGATCGATAAAATAACCAGGATACAAACAAAGTCAATCGTTTGCGTTCCAGTTGAGAAAAAGAAGCGAATGATCGGTGTTTTAGAGGGCATCAATAAAATTGGCGGCACCTTCACGATGAAAGATCAGGAGATGCTCACGGCAATTTCCCAGCTTGCGGGCATTTCCATTGAGAATTCAATCATTCACAAGAACCTGGAATTGAAAAACCAGGAGCTCCTCGAAATGAACAGAGAAATGGAAGAGTTTGTTCATTTTGTCTCGCACGATCTGCAGACGCCTCTTGCATCAATTGAGGGCTACATTCACCTCATCAAACTTGAGATGGCCGATCTCCTTAAAAAAAACAGCGATCTCAAGAACTATATTGAGAGAATCGACATCAACAGCCAGCACCAGCTTCAGTTCATCAGGCGGCTTCTAAACTATATCAAATTGCGCTCCAGAAAAATCATCCTTGATAGATTCAACCCGAAAGGTGTGCTGGACGAGATTCTGGCGCAACTGGAAGATGTGATCAAAGGGAAGAATGCAACTGTTAAGGTTGCCTCGAATTTCGATACCATAAAGTGTGACCGATTCCTCTTCCATCAGATTCTTTTCAATCTTATACAGAACAGTTTGAAGTACATTCGGGGGGTTGAGCAGCCTCTTATAGAGGTTGGCGTTGAGGTTTACGTGCATGAGAGGCATTTCTACGTTCGCGACAACGGCCCCGGGTTATCCGAGGATGATCAGAAGCGTATCTTCAACCTCTACGAGAGGAGCGGAAGTCACAACCTGCAGGATGGCCATGGTATCGGTCTTGCTTTCGTGAAAAAGGCAGTAGAGATGCAGGGGGGAACTGTCTGGGTCGAAAACAGGCCTTCAGCCGGTGCAACGTTTTTCTTCTCTTTGCCGAAGCTATAACATTTTCCCCCTGTTAACACCCTACCCAAAACCCTTCCTTACAATGGAGACTGAAAGTTCACTTGATTATTCTTTGGTTTTGATTCCCGCCGATTGTATTATATTTTGGAAGAAAGACTGGTTTGGATGCGTGCGGTATGGGGAAGTTGGATGAAGTGAAAGCACGAATACTCCATCTCACTTCGGAGATCAGGAGGCACCAGGACCTCTATTACATAAGGGCCCGGCCTGAGATAAGCGATAGGGAGTACGATGTCCTTTTTGATGAGCTCCTGGCGCTTGAAAAGGAGTATCCCCAGTTCGCCTTCCCGGACAGCCCAACGAAAAGGGTGGGCTCCGATCTGGATAATATTTTTCCCGAAATTCCCCATCCAGCCCCCATGCTGAGCCTTGACAAGGTGTACACGGTGGATGAGCTCGATAAGTGGATTGAAAAGACGAGGAGGGAGGCCATAGGTGAGGTTTCTTTCGTTCTCGAAGAGAAGGTTGACGGCTCCACGATCGTGCTGCACTACGAGGAGGGTGTGCTCGCCCGTGCGGTGACCCGCGGGGACGGCTACGTTGGCAATGACATAACGGAAAATGTTCGGACGATCCGTGACATTCCACTTCGACTAACGCAGCCAGTGACCTCTGTTTTCCGCGGCGAGATCTACATCAATAAATCCGATTTTGAGAAACTCAATGCCGAGATGGATAACATCTATGCAAACCCGCGGAACTTCGCGGCTGGCAATCTTCGCAGGAAGAAGAGCAGCGAGGTGGCAAACATCCCCCTTCGCTCCTTTGTCTACGAGGGACTCGGCAACGATCCGGGGACTGTCGGGCACATCAGGGTGCTTCATCGACTTGTGGAGCTTGGTTTTCGAGTGGGCACCGATGTGGGCTTCTTCTGCTCAGATGCTCACTCAATGTCCAGATACTCTGAGCTCTTCAAGGCCCATGAAAGCTGGACGTACGGTGATTTCAGAGCCCTGAGGGACTTTGTTGAAAGGAAGATGGAAGAACAGGGGAAGCTCCCCTACGAGGTAGACGGCCTTGTAGTCAAGGTGAACGGTTACAGGCTCAGGGAGCGGCTCGGACATACGGCCCATCATCCAAGGTGGGCAATGGCATTCAAGTTTGAGGCACCCCAGGCAGTGTCTGGAATTCTCGGTATAGATGTTCAGATCGGAAGAACCGGAAGGGTAACGCCGGTTGCCCGCATCAAACCGGTTTGGATTTCGGGCAGCACGGTTAGCAACGTGACGCTCCACAACCAGGATTACATAACGGCTCTCGATGCTGCCATTGGGGATAAGGTGGCTGTAAGCAAGCGAGGCGACGTTATTCCTGCCGTTGAAGAAGTTCTGGAGAAGAATGACAGGGGGAACAGGACTT
>CAZPCG010000166.1:0-5363 GCA_964584875.1 uncultured Spirochaetota bacterium | reverse complement strand
ACCTTCAAAATCGATGGGCGGAGGCTCCAGGCACTCGGTTACGGTGAGTTTCAGCCGGTTGAGTCGAACGACATCGAAGAGGGCAGGGCCTATAACAGGCGTGTCGAAATTATAATCATGCGAAAAAAAGAGCTTTCAATATAACAGGATAACCGTGCAGCTAAGGTCTTTTCAGCGATCGAGTGCTGCCCATAGGGGAATAAGGCTGCAGGAAAGGGGATGCCAATGGCTGATACTGATGAAACCATTGAAGAAATAGAGGGGGCTCCCGAGGAGGAGGCTGTTGAAGCTGGAGCGCCGAGGAGGAAGCTGTTCGGTCCAGCTCTCATCCGCACCCTGATCTACGTGGCTGTTGCGCTGGTGCTCATCATCATATCCGGGACAATTGCGTACATAGTTGCCAGGAGGGTGGGTACGGCTCCAGCAACCGAGAAGATATCGCCTGAGCAGAGGGTGAGGCAAAAGCCGCTCTGGTACTATGACCTTGAGAGCTTCAGCATCAACACGAGCGATACCGATGAGCCTCATTTCATAAAACTGACGATTGCCCTGGGCTACGATGCCGGGAACACGGAGATTCAGACGGAGCTCAATTTAAGGAGGCCTCAATTGAGGGATATCGTGATATCGGTCGTAGGGGCAAAGAGGTACAGTGATTTAAATACCCAGGAGAAGAGGGACGCCCTGAAAGAGGAGATCAAGAGGAGGATCAATTCCGTTCTCATAACCAGTACCCAGGTGAAGGAGGTTGTGTTCACCGAGTTTGTTCTGACCTGACGTGAATCTGTTTGTTTTTGTTGATTTTTCGTTTTTCTGGTATGTTTTTCTAGTATAATAGTAATAAGAAGTTGTTGAAAGCAGGGGGAAACAAAAGTCAAGAAATATGGTGAGTTGAAATGACAGAGGTTCTCTCACAGGACGAAATTGATCAGCTGCTTACGGCCATCTCGACGGGCGAAGTCGAGGGGGAGGAGGCATTACGTCGTGCCGAAACCAGGAAGATAAAGATATACGATTTCAAAAGGCCAGACAAGTTCTCCAAGGATCAGATCCGCACGCTCCAGATGATGCATGAGACCTTTGCACGTTTAACGACAACCTCACTTTCAGCACAGCTCAGGACCATTGTTCACGTGCACGTAGCATCCGTCGATCAGCTTACCTACGAGGAGTTTTTAAGGTCTATACCGAACCCGACGACGCTTTCCGTCATCAACATGGACCCCCTGAAGGGAAGCTCCATATTTGAAATTGATCCTTCCATTACCTTTACCATCATCGACAGGCTTTTCGGCGGTCCAGGCGAAGCCTCGAAGATAAACAGGGAGTTGACCGATATAGAGCTGTCGGTCATAGAGGGAATCATAGTCAGAATACTCGGGAACCTGCGGGAGGCCTGGTCGAATGTCATCGACCTGAGGCCGCGGCTTGGAAATATAGAGACAAACCCGCAGTTTGCCCAGATAGTTCCACCGAGCGACATGGTTGTCCTCATTACCCTGGAGACAAAGGTTGGGGACGTTGAGGGAATGACGAACTTCTGCATACCTTACCTCACCATCGAGCCGATTATCACAAAGCTTTCGGCGCAGTACTGGTACTCCAGCATCAGGAAGGGTGGGACGACGGAGAACCTGGCAATACTGAAAAAAAGGCTTGATACCGTTTACGTCGACATCATCGCCGAGCTTGGTTCTCTTGAGATAAGTGTGCGGGATGTTTTGAATCTTCAGAAAGGTGACATAATCAAACTCGAGCATAACAAGGTTGATGATGACATGATTCTGAAGATAGGAAACAGGAAAAAGTTCCGCACACGACCTGGCGTTGTCGGAACACACATGTCCGTCCAGATCACCAGCAGGGTGGGAGAGCAGATGGACGAAGAAGAGATGTTCAAAGAAATAGAAGGGGGGGCATAAAATGGGAGATGGTTCTCTTTCCCAGGAAGAGATAGAAGCATTACTGCAGGGAGCGGATGATCTTGGCGCATCCTTCGAAGCAGAAGTGCCTGCTATTTCGGATGCCGAAATCAGTACGTTGAGAGCTATCGCATCCGAGATGGCCCGGTCCATGGGGATAACTCTTTCGACGATTACTGCGGCAACAGCCGAGCTGCAGGTTTCAAGCGCCGAGCCGATCAGCATGAGCGATTATGGCTCGCAGTTTAGCGGTAAGCTCGTTCAGATCATTGCCGACTACACGGGGGGGGTTGCTGGAATGCACTCCTACGTCATGCCCCAGGAGGCGGCCAGTCAAATTGCAGCACTACTGATGGCGCAGGAGGAGGGGGAGCTGACTGACATGTCGCTATCGGCGCTGACGGAGGGTTTCAGCCAGATGTCGGGCGCCGCACTCAACGTTCTGAAAGAAAAGGCGGGGAAAGAGGTCAAAACCATCGACCTGCATGCACTTTCACTGGACAGCGCATCGGAGCTTTCGCTGCCGGGAGGGGAGTTTGTCAGGGTTAGATATAACCTCACCTCAAATGGAAACAGTTCTTTCCTCGATGAGATCTATGAACTGGATGTGGCAAAGGCACTTACAGGTGCAGGACCCGGCCCGGGAGCGGTAGCTCCCAGTGTGGCACAACTCAAGCCTCAGGGCGCCGGGCAGTACCAGGCTGCCCGGCAGGCACCACTCTTTGGGGTGAGCGCCCAGCCGCAGCCCAGCGTTGGGGTACAGCCCGTCCAATTTCCGGGCCTTACCCATGCGGAGCATCCGGGGGTTACAGGTAATATCGGGCTCCTGATGGATGTTTCAATGCAGCTTACCGTTGAGCTGGGAAGGACAAAGATGCTTATCAAGGATATACTGGGAATGGGCGAGGGAACGATTGTTGAGCTTGACAAGCTTGCAGGTGAACCTGTTGATCTTCTGGTGAATGGCAAGCTCATTGCAAAAGGCGAGGTTGTTGTTATAGACGAAAACTTCGGTGTCAGGGTAACGGATATCATAAGTCCAATGGAGAGGATCTCCAACATCGAATAACTTGATTCCCCCTGCAAGGGGCATTTGAGGCCCTGTTGCATTTCTTGCTGGTGTCGTGCAGGTTACCGCAGAGCCTGGAGCGGGAAGGTTACAGGGGGGCATAGGCACAAGCATTTTACTCTAAATGGGAGGGGATGTTGTTGGGCAGGCTGGTAAGAAGGGTCCTGCGCTTCAGGAATCTTTCAAGACCGTTTTTCATGCTATGCAGTGGCCTTTTCTTCGCTTCACTCTTTTTTCCAGCGTACCTCTTTGCGCAGGATGTCAAATCGGATGAGGCCGGGACTCCTGCAGGGGGAGAAGCAGGACAGCAGGAAACCGCCGGGCGGGACACAGAAGAAGCTCCCGATGCCGAACCGCCCTCATACGAGTACAAGGAGCCCGACTTCGGAGAAAACAGAGTATCCTACCCATTTCTCATTCTCAGAACGCTTGCAGTTCTGGGAGTTATCATCGTTGGAATATACCTTCTCTTCAGGCTGCTTCTCAAAAACAGGAATAAGATTGTAACGGATTCGGAAATCGTCAAGGTTCTTGCAACCTACCCGCTTGCGGCAAACAGGGTCATCCAGGTCGTTGATATTGCCGGACAGGTGCTCATCCTGGGAGTTTCAGATTCAAGCATCAATCTCATCACTGAAATTTCTGACAAAGAGGTGATAGACCGCTTACGGCTCGTGAGCAGCAAGGAATCGAAGGGAGCTGTATCTTTCAGGGAGCAGTTTTTCAAGCTCATCGGAGGGAAGACCTTTTCAAAGGCAGGGCAGGTTTCATACCTTAGCGGTTATAAGAAACGAATCGATAAAATGAGGAAATTATAAAGGCTAAGCCCAATTTTTTTTAGCTTTATATGTATAAATTATTATAACTTCTAAAGTATTTATTAATTTATTTCTGAAAGTGCGAGTAATCGGTGGTCGCCACCGAAAACTGGGGGGGAACATGAAATTGAAAGGGAAAAAATGGACGAGGCATCTACTGCCTCTTATGCTTCTGATTTTATTTCTGTTCTTCGCTCAAAAACAGAGGAGTCTGGCTCAGGAGAGAATACCGATTCCGAGAATCGGGATAACCCTGGATGAGGCTAGGGAACCGAGGGATGTGGCTCTTTCCCTTGAGATACTATTCCTGCTGACCGTGCTCACCCTCGCTCCAGCAATAATCATTTCTGTTACATCCTTCACCAGAATAGCCATTGTGTTCTCGTTCATTCGCAGGGCCCTGTCCACCCAGCAGGAACCACCAAACCAGATCATGATGGGTCTTGCGATTTTTCTCACCATATTCATCATGGCACCTACGATAAAAGAGGTGAACGACAATGCTGTGAAGCCCTACTTTGCAAAGGAGATCACCGTAGAGGAGATGTTTCAGCGTGGGATACAACCGGTTCGCCATTTCATGTTCAGACAGACGAGGGAGAAGGATATTGCCCTGTTTTTAAGGCTGGGGGATGTTGCTCGGCCGAGAAACCAGGGTGAGGTTCCAACCTACGTACTGATCCCGGCCTTCATCATCAGCGAGCTCACAACGGCTTTTAAAATAGGTATCCTTCTGTTCATTCCTTTTATAGTTATCGATCTTGTAGTGGCAAGCACACTAATGTCTATGGGGATCATTTTCCTTCCCCCGGTTTTTATATCGCTTCCTTTCAAAATTATTTTGTTCATTCTCGTTGATGGCTGGCACCTTTTGACCTATCAGGTGGTGAGCAGTTTTCGTTAATCCGAACAGCAAGGAGGGGTACGTTCATGACCGTTGGCTTTGTGGCGACCATTATTGGCCGTGCAGTATTCCAGATTCTTCTGATAGCAGCGCCCATGCTCGGGCTTGGGCTTCTGGTTGGCCTGACCATAAGCATTTTCCAGGCGACGACGTCGATACAGGAGCAGACACTTACCTTTGTTCCAAAGGTCGTTGTTGTTCTCGGTTCCCTTGTTGTGTTCGGAACCTGGATGATCAATAGCATGATCAATTTCACCATGAACATATTCGGTCTGATTCCGGACATGGTGAAGTAGAGGTAAAGGGAAGGCGTGGAGTTTTTCGTTGAGAACTTTCAGATATTCCTCCTCATACTTGTGAGGATGTTCGGGATGTTTGTCGTTGCGCCCTTCTTTTCAAGCGGTGTGATTCCATTGAGAATAAGGGCAATACTATCGGTTTATGTGGCGGCATGCATCTTCCCTATTGTGGTGAACACCATCGGTAGAGTCCCCGAGGGCATCTACTCCTATGCGCTGCTCGTTATTTCTGAGGTGGTAATAGGGATACTCATCGGGTTTCTCGTTTCGATTATTTTCGGTGCGTTCCAGCTTGCTGCGATCTTCTTCAGCTTCCAGATGGCCCTCGGCATAGCTGAGGTGGTCGATCCA
>CAZPCG010000165.1:0-5397 GCA_964584875.1 uncultured Spirochaetota bacterium | reverse complement strand
TAATTTAGCTTATCCTACTAATGTGTACCTATTCGACCGTTACGCTCTTCGCAAGGTTTCTCGGCTGATCCACATTGCACCCCCTCTTCACTGCGATGTAGTATGCAAGGAGCTGGAGCGGGATGACGTTGATGATCGGAGCGATGAAATTGAGGGTTTCAGGCACTTCGATGATGGTATCGGAGAGCTCTTTTATCCTCTTGTCGCCGCTGTTGACGATGGAGAGGATTCTTCCATTTCGCGCCTTGATTTCTGCAATGTTGCTCATGATCTTCTCGTATATGGCATCTCTGGTGGCGATGACGACGGTGTACATGTTTTCATCGATGAGCGCTATGGGCCCGTGCTTCATCTCCGCTGCAGGATAGCCCTCGGCGTGGATATAAGATATCTCCTTCAATTTCAGGGCTCCCTCAAGCGCAACGGGAAAGTTGTACCCCCTGCCCAGATAGAGGGCATTGTTGTGCGCGGCAAAGGACGGGGCAATTTTCTCTATGCTGCCTGACTTTTCAAGAACCTCACCGACGAGGTCCGGCACCCTGCTGAGGGTCGTGACGATCTCCCTTCCCCTGTCGGGGGAGAGGTTTCGCATCCTTCCGAGCATGAGCGCAATCATGGTAAGCACCATAACCTGGGCGGTGAAAGCCTTGGTCGAAGCGACCCCGATCTCCGGGCCCGCGTGGATATAAACCCCTCCGTCGGTTTCCCGGGCGATGGTGCTTCCCACTACGTTGCAGATGCCAAGCACAGTCGCTCCCTTGCGCTTAGCTTCACGGAGCGCTCCGAGGGTGTCGGCTGTTTCCCCGGACTGACTTATGACGAAGACGATGTCATTTTTGCTGATGATGGGGCTCCGATACCTGAACTCTGAAGCATACTCCACTTCAACGGGGATGCCTGCAAGCTCCTCGATGAGGTACTCACCGATGAGGGCCGAATGCCAGGAGGTGCCGCAGGCGGTAATGATGATCCTCGGTGCATTTTCGAGCTGCCTCTGATGCCTGAGCAGCCCGTCGAGCCGGGCAGTGCCCTCCTCATAGTTCAGGCGCCCCCTTATGGTATTTTTCAGGGATTCCTTCTGCTCGTGAATCTCCTTGAGCATGAAGTGAGGAAAGCCGCCTTTCTCGATCATCTCAAGGTTCCATGAGATCTGCTGAATCTTCTTGGAGACTTCTTTGTTCTCAGCGCTCTTCACGATGAAATCGTTTTTCGATATCTCTGCAACCTCTCCGTCTTCAAGGTAGACGATGTCTTTTGTGTAGCGCAGAATTGCCGAAACATCGGAGGCGATGAAGGATTCATCCTTCCCTTTCCCGATGAGGAGGGGGCTCCCACGGCGAGCGGCAAAAAGCTTTCCAGCCTCCCGCCTGGAGATGATCACAAGACCATATGTACCCTCCACTTCACCGAGGCAGGCAGTCAGTGTTTCAAGAAGGCTCCCGTTGTAGTTCTCCTCGATCAGGTGTGCCAGAACTTCTGTATCGGTATCGCTCCTGAATACATGCCCCCTCCCCTCCAGGAGCGTCTTCAGAGCGATGTAGTTTTCGATAATTCCATTGTGAACGAGGACAATGTCTCCTTTGCAGTCGGTGTGAGGGTGAGCGTTTATGCTGTTCGGCTCTCCGTGGGTTGCCCATCTTGTGTGAGCGATACCCGTGGTCGCTGAAGAAGGCAGGGAGCTTACAATCTCCTGGAGCTCGGCCACCTTCCCCTTCGTTTTTTTCACGATTATGTTCCTGTCCACAAGCAGGGCGATTCCTGCCGAGTCATACCCCCGGTACTCAAGCCTCTTCAACCCATCTAATAGCACAGGAATAGCTGCCCTCTTCCCTATATACCCAACTATGCCGCACATGGTGCTCTCCTCCACTCACTGACGTATGGTGTGCGTTTATCCAGGAGTACTCTACCCCTGCACCTCATCACCTTCACCTTTTCCCTCTCTCCCCTTCTCCCCTGCCTCATGCGGAGCTTCCAGCCCTGGTTCCCGAATGAGCCCTCTTGTGAGGAACGCAGCGCCTGTTATCAGCAGCACCAGGCCAATGACAAGACCGAACTGGGTCTTCACCGCATAGAATATCCATATCAGAAAGGATATTGTTATAAAAATGATAGAACCTGGCAGGTTTCCCTTCTTCTTTTCACCGTAGATGTAAAGGGAGAGAAGGCCGAGTCCAAGGGCCAGGAGAAAGGCCGGCCACACGAACCGAATGCTCTTGAAGGACGTGAAGGTCAGTATGAAAAGTGCAACAGACAGAACTGCGATGAAGGTCGCAGTAAAGAGAGCCCAGGGTCGTGCCCCCTTTCGCTTTGTAGAAAAATAGTATAGGTAGAGAATCATACCCACAAGCAGGATGAGTGCGGGCCATAGTTTCTTGAAACTCTCCTCAAAAATGATGAGGTTCAGGTAAATGGCAGCGATGCTGATAACAATGATTGCAATACCGATCAAAAGATGTCTTGTCTTTGATTTCATTACGTTCTCCTTCCCTCTGAAAATTAATTTTTTTCAGGCTGACCCAATTTCCCCTACCCGTTCATGGGAGAGGAGTCTTTCCCGTCAGGAACTTTCTCTTCCTGCTTCTGGTTACCCGATGCCTCCGGCGCTGTGCTCTCCACAACCCTGAGAGAAACATAATGGCCAAGGAGCCTGAGGAACAGGTAGAGGTATCTGTAGCAGGCGATGAGGTCTTCAATGAACTCCCGGTTCTTTTGAGCTCGTATCTTAGCGATATTACCCACTATCGTTGGTGATTTCTGCCTGTAGTCATCGAGGATTCTTCTCAGGGTGATTGCCATCTCCCTGCTGTTGGTGATAATATTCGTGATGATTAGGCCTGCTCTCCCGTTCTGCTCAACGATTGTCTTTTCAAGTAATCGCATCATGCCCCTGTCCTTTGGAGCCTTCTGAATGAGCCGTTCGATTGATTTACCGACCCTCCCGTCGATGTCGAGATCGTCATCAAGCTCGTCGATGGAAGAGATGGAATCGTTTAGAGCGTAGTAGTTATTTGAGAGATTGGTAAGTGCCTTTTTATCGATGAACATGCCGCCAACGATCAGCTCATTCATAGTTGAACCGATGAATGGCTTGTACCGATCAGTGAGGAATGCTTTGCAGTAGTTCAAGGGTGTTGCGTGCCTGAACGATGGCAGACCGAGAGTTTTGAGCTGATCATTCTTAAGTTCCGTGTAGTTCTTTATTCTTCCGGAAGCATCCTGATCGAACAGCCGTGAAAGGATAGCCGATACAGTCTCGTCCCTGTACTTCGTTTTCATTGAGTTCAGCAGCATTGAAACCTCTTTTTCCTTTTTGATGGAAAAAGAATGGAAGATGTCAACAACATTTGGTTTCCTGACCGGAAGGGGGTCTGTTCGCTTGTCGATGGCTCTGATGATGAGGGGGAGGTACTGGTTTGTCTGCAGCTCCTTTAAGAGCTGCTTTAAGCGTGCAAGTGCGTGATGGCTTATCGGGGTAATGCCCTTTTCTTCTGCAAGCGCCTCGATGCCGTGGTCAATGCTCTCATCAACCGTGAACAGATTCAGAGCAAGATGAAGCTGATAGAGCTCATCCCTGAGAAGAGGACCCTGTGCCGGAGCAAAGGATGGTTTTTTCAGAAAGTTCCCCTCCTCAAGGCTTTCATCGAACTCCCTCACTATGGGAAAGAAATCGAAGTGGGCGAACCGGGCAAAGTAGAGGAAATTGGAATAGGCCCTGTTTATCACTTCCACCCTGGCATGGTCGAAGCTTTTAAAATAATGTGTGAGGAGATTTTGCATGTGTTGAATGGTTTGTTTCAGGCCATGTTTTGCGGCGAGGCCCCTGACAAACTCTTCATTGAAACTGGAGTGTATTTCAGCATCCTCCGGCAACTGGAAACGGAGGATAAAGTTCTCAGCGAAGGATGGAGTGAATCGTTTGCCCGTTTTTTCAAGCTGCAACAACTGCCTGATGGGCTGCGTCAGCCTGTAAATTTCATAGATGATCTTTACGATGGGAACGGATATGGTATCCTGTTTCAACCTGAAGAGGTCTATTCTTGCGGATCCGAGCTCCCTCTTTAATATCCTGTATGCCCGTTTTTTCCTCTGGTCTGCTCCGAAGAACCTCTTGAAAAACCCGGCCTTCTTTTGCTTCATAGACCTTTTAACTCCTGTGCTTACTGCACTCATTCTCCTCTCCCTGAATGACCTTCACTTTTACCCAGAGCTGTTTCATCATGGTAAAGGCAAACTCCTTATATTTTATTTTTCGGAGAGGAACGGCAAAAACATCATCGTGAGAAACTCCTTCCGGAATCACAACCGGAACACCCACAGCCCTCAGAACGTACCCCCTGTCCGAGCAGAGGCTGCAGCAGGTGTGGTTGCCCCTGCAAAGGGGACAGATGACATGGGCAGGCACATCGATGCAGACGACCGCTCCTGATGCAAGTTCGGAGGGGGTGATGTCAACGCAGACATCATACCCTTTCAGGTTGGGAAAAACTCTGCTCCCCCGTCCCCTTCGTGCAGGGCTGAAGAATCTCACTTTTGCAATATCCTGCAAGGACACGGCGTATGAAACCCTCTCCGGAGAAAGAACAACTCTTCTGCTATATGATGCGGTCTCATTCATTCGGTCGTATGACCTTCGTTTTGCGTCGTCGATCAGCGTCTCGTATGCGTTGAGTATTTTAAGAAATGAGGAGCTGTTCTTCGATATATCTGGATGGTACCGTTTTGCAAGCCTGTAGAAGGCCCTTCTGATGTCGTCCCTGCTTGCATCGGGGTTAATGTGGAGTAATTCGTAGTAGCTTGCCATGCTACTCCCATTCTATCGTAGAGGGGGGTTTCGATGAGATATCGTAAACGACCCTGTTTATGCCCCTCACTTCGTTAATGATTCTTGTCGATA
Source organism: uncultured Spirochaetota bacterium (assembly GCA_964584875.1). GTDB lineage: Bacteria > Spirochaetota > B62-G9 > B62-G9 > DRHN01 > CAZPCG01. The sequence continues at coordinate 500 of CAZPCG010000165.1, read as the reverse complement.
TCCGTTCGAGCACCTCCGGGGGGAATTTATACCAGTCTGCTGTCATCCCATCTACCGACTGCACCGCTCTCAGAACGCAGACATGCTCGTAGGTCCGCTCATCCCCCATGACCCCCACGCTTTTGGCGGGAAGCAGGACGCCGAAGGCCTGCCAGATCTCATTGTAAAGTTGCGCCTTCCTGATCTCCTCCAGAATGATCGCATCGGCCTCTTTGAGAATGCCAAGCCGCTCTTCGGTGACCTCCCCGATAATCCTCACAGCAAGGCCCGGTCCAGGGAAAGGGTGCCTGCCAATGATGTGCTCGGGTATTCCAAGCAACCGCCCGAGTTCCCTCACCTCGTCTTTGAACAGCTCCCGAAGCGGCTCGATGAGCTTGAGCTTCATTCTTGAGGGCAGACCACCTACATTGTGGTGGCTCTTGATGGTGGCAGAAGGGCCTCTGAAAGATACTGATTCGATGACATCGGGGTAGAGCGTCCCCTGAGCAAGGAATTCCACC
>CAZPCG010000164.1:0-5407 GCA_964584875.1 uncultured Spirochaetota bacterium | reverse complement strand
TGGGGAGCAAGAACCTCAACCGATATCTAACCGAGGAGCTTGAGAGCGAGGTCGGCGGTAAGTGGGCATGGGAGCTTGATCCGGTAAAGGCGGCCAATAAGATGATCAGTCACATAGACAAGAAGCGAAAGGCACTGAAGCTGAAGCCGATGATGTACAGGCAGGCGCTGCAACCGGCAGTATGAATGATGAGAAATTAAGTATACTGTCACCTTAATTAGAGCAGGAGCGGGAACAAAGATGGCCAAATATATAGAAGTTAGCATTATAAGGTGTATGGGATGCAAGTCCTGCGAGCTGGCATGTGCTGTTGCACATTCTTCGAGCAAAGACCTGGAAGCGCTTGTTCGCGATGGTGAGAAACCAGGCTACCGTATCAACGTCGAAGCCTATGGGCGCAACGCTGTGCCAATTAACTGCAAGCACTGCGAGGAGGCAGCCTGCATACTTGCCTGTCCAACCGGTGCAGTACATCGGGATGCTCCCGGGGAGCCGGTTACTGTGGATCAGGAACGCTGCATAGGCTGCAGGATGTGCGTTCAGGCCTGTCCCTTCGGTGTCATCACGGTTAACCCCAACGGGAAAGGTGTGTTGAAATGCGATCTCTGCATGGAGAGGCTTGCCGCAGGACAGGAGCCTGCATGCGTTTATGCATGCCCGACGAAGGCGCTCACCTTTGTCGATGAGCAGGAGGCAAATAAAATAAAAAGAAAAAAGGCTGCCATCCAGCTTGTCATAGCCCAGCAAAAGACCGGGGAGGAAACCGTAGAGTGAATGAAAACCGGCGGACTACAGTTACGGTATGTGTCGGCAGTTCCTGTCATCTAAAAGGTGCCCGCGAAGTGATAATGAGGTTCAACGAACTTTTAAAAACGAACAGGCTCGAAGATACAGTCGAACTGAAAGGGTCCTTCTGCATGGAGCGGTGCGGGGAGGGTGTGAACTGGCAGATTGACGATGAGCCTATCACAAGCGCCGGTGTGGAAGAAGCAGTCGAAACCTTTCAAAAGAGAATTTTGCAACCCATCTTGAATGAACAATGATGCACAAGAAGTACAATCGATGACAAAAGAGGATCCAAAAGGACTCAACTACAGCCAGAGGGCAATTGTCCATACAAGCGCCATACTTGAGCAAACACCAAACGGTGTGCTCCTGGTCGACAGGGAGACGCGCATCCAGTACGTAAACCCGTCATTCTTTGTGATGTTCCATTGTGCCGGTGAAAAGGTGCTGGGTGAGCCGGCATCAAAGTTTATACACAGCGACTGCTTTGAAAGGGCAATAGCGGCGGGCGGACGGCTCATGGTGAAGGAAAACATACCTGAACACGCTGTAAGTTTCCGGGTCGGGATTTTTCCCATCGAGGGTGAGGGGCTCTACTGTGGAATCTTTATCGATATATCAGAGGAGGAGGAAGCAAAGAAACATTACCGCGACCTAAGGGCTCAGACGCTTGAGAGGGCCCAGGAAGTAATCTCAAGACAGATGAAAACCGCTCAGGAAATTGCACGGCTGCTCGGGGAAACCACGGCCGAGACCAAGGTTCTGCTTGTAAAGCTCATGTCTCTGTTTAAGGAAGAAAGCACGAAATGAAGCTGTACTACGAGTGGGGAATGATGCAGATAAACAAACACGGTGAGGAGCTGTGCGGTGACAGTGTCGCAGTTTCAAGGAAACCCGAGGCGGTAACACTCTCCCTATCCGATGGGCTGGGGAGCGGTGTGAAGGCAAATATTCTTGCAACTCTCACCACACAGATCGCCATGCAGCTTCTTGGAAACAACCTGCCCTTAGGTGAGGTCGTTCAGACACTGAGTGAGACGCTGCCCGTCGACAGGGTGAGAAAGCTTGCGTACAGCACCTTTGCCATCGCTCAGTTCTTTACCCCCGGTAATGCCAGGGTCGTTGAGTTTGATACTCCCCCGGCGATATTCCTTCGAGGGAGAAAGATTCAAAAAATTGCATACGATGACAAGTCTTTGGGGGGCAAGGCGATACATGAGGCAGTTCTGGATCTTCAGGACGGGGATTGGGTGATATTTGTTTCCGACGGGGTGCTGAACGCGGGAATCGGGGGTGTCTATCCCCTCGGATGGGGATGGGAACAGACAGCCCACTTCCTGGAAAAACATGCGCACCGTGACCTCACTGCGGAGGACCTGGCGGGTAAGGTAGCTGAAACGGTCTGTGAGCTGTATGCCAGCAGACCGGGTGATGACGTGAGCATCGCCGTTATCAAGGTGCGGCACAAGATGGTTGCCACGGTGCTTACCGGTCCTCCAGCCGATAAGCGCCGTGATGAGGAAGTTGTCGAGCGTTTTCTTAAACATTCCGGGAGGCTTGCCATATGCGGAGGAACAACAGCAAAGATCGTCGCCCGTCATCTCGGTCAGCCCCTCGAGATTGATCTCACAACCATGACACAGGACGTACCGCCCGTGGCACATCTGGAGGGAGTCGATCTTGTCTCCGAGGGGATGCTCACCCTTACAAGGGTGAGCGAGCTTCTACGGTCCGGCGCAGATAAAAAGACGGTCAGGTTTCAGAATGATGGGGCTGCAAACCTGACCAGAATGCTTCTGGATGTCGATGAGACCCACTTCCTCATAGGACAGGCGGTCAATCCGGCCCATCAGAACCCGGAGCTACCGCACACACTCGGCATACGCCAGAAAGTGGTGAGGGAGATTGCAGCGGAGCTGAAAAACCGTGGAAAAGAGGTGAGCATCGAATTAACATAGAACTGTAGTGCAACCATCGACTAAAGGTTGTTTTCAAGGACTTATTTTATGAATTCGAGATTGCCACGCCCCGGTTTTCAATCGGGGCTCGCAATGACATATAAAAATACGAAATGTGTTTATATCAGTAAGAGGGAAAGGGATTACCTGAATGAAGGAAGTGCTTGAAGAAAGGGCCAAAGAAGAACGTAAAGAAGGGCTAGTTGAGGAAATCGTGCAGCGGTACGAAAGTGATGCAGGAATGCTCATCCCGATGATGCAGGACCTGCAGGCCCACTACGGGTATCTCCCTGCCCAGGAGCTGCGCTCCCTCTCAAAGCAGCTCCATGTGCCGCTTTCGAGGGTCTACTCCGTTGCCACCTTTTACGCCTCATTCCGCCAGTCCCCCAGGGGCCAGCACGTGGTTACCCTGTGTATGGGGACGGTATGCTACCTTAAGGGCTCTGACAGGATCTCGAAGACGATTTGCGAGGAGTACAGCATCCAGTCAGGCGGCACCACCGCTGACCGGCTCTTCACCCTGCAGGCTGTTAACTGCGTGGGCGCCTGTGCCCTTGCACCCGTTATGATCGTGGACGGCAAATACCACGACCACGTTACCCCTGAATCGGCACTCGAGATACTTCGTACCCTCCCGCATGCGGAGGGCGCTGAAGCCCCGGTTGAAAAAGCGGCCTCAGGAAAAGACAGGGCGAAGGAAAAGGTAAAGTCGGGCAAGGGGAAAGTGAGGGAAAAGATGGTCGCTTCACCGGGCAAAAAGGAGAAAAAGCCGTCGTCCGGAGAGGGCAAAAGGAGCAAAACAAGGGCGTCTTCAACCGCTGGAGTGAAAGCGAAGGAGGATAGGGCGTGATTGGCACCGAGAAAAGGGCGGTGAAAACTCCACGGGAGCTTGAAGCTCTTCGTGAGGAGCTACGCAAATCCCGGAGCCTTTCAAGCAGGTCGGTCCGGGTCTGCATCGGCACGGGCTGTGCGGCAAAGGGCTCACGGAGGCTGTATGAGCTATTCCGTGAGGCAGCGGAAGAATATGCGCAAAGCAGCGGTCGTGGTGATCTACAGGTAGAAATTGAAGCAAAATGCGTTGGATGTCACGGTTTCTGCGAGCGCGGCCCAATCGTCGTTGTTCAGCCTGGAAACCTCTTCTACCAGCAGGTGGAGGAGCCCGATGTCGAAGAGATATTCCGCCAGAGCGTCATCGGAGGTAATGTGGTCGATCGCCTCCTTTACGAGGACCCAGCAAGCGGGCAGAAAGCAAAAACGGAGGACGATATACCCTTTTACAGGGTGCAGAGAAGAATTGTCCTTGCCGAAAACGGGCGGCTGGACCCGACAAGCATCGAGGATTACATACGCTCCGGGGGTTATTCTGCTCTTCTCAAGGCTCTAACGTTGATGACACCCGAGGAGATAATTTCAGAGGTCGAAAAGTCAGGGCTCAGGGGCAGGGGTGGAGGCGGCTTTCCAACTGGGAAAAAGTGGCGCTCCTGCAAAAACGCCTCCGGAACCCTCAAGTACGTGATATGCAACGGCGACGAGGGTGATCCGGGTGCCTTCATGGATCGATCAATCATGGAAGGCAATCCCTATTCCGTCCTTGAAGGCATGATCATCGGCGCATATGCAATTGGCGCATCCCAGGGCTACATCTACGTGCGCAACGAGTATCCACTGGCCGTGGAGCACCTGAAGCGGGCAATCTCCCAGACCCGGGAGCTTGGGCTTCTCGGGGGAAACATCCTTGGTACCTCCTTTTCCTTCGATATCAGGATCAACCGTGGGGGAGGGGCCTTTGTGTGTGGTGAATCTTCGGCACTCATAGCCTCCCTTGAGGGACGCATAGGAGAGCCGCGGGCAAAGTACGTCCACATGGTCGAGAGCGGGCTCTACGGTAGGCCCACAAACCTGAACAACGTTGAAACCTGGGCCAATATCCCCGCCATCGTAAACAGCGGCGGAGAATGGTTTGCATCAATAGGAACCGAAAAATCAAAGGGCACGAAGGTTTTCAGCCTGGTGGGGAAGGTGGAAAATACAGGGCTTGTTGAAGTGCCGATGGGCATAACCCTGAAACAGATAATCGAGGAGATAGGCGGGGGCGTGAAGGGCGGAAAAGCTTTCAAGGCCGTGCAGACAGGCGGCCCTTCCGGAGGCTGCATCCCTGCCCAGTACATGGACACCAGGGTGGACTTCGATGAGCTGACGAGGCTTGGCTCCATGATGGGGTCCGGCGGCATGATAGTCATGGATGAAGAAACCTGCATGGTAAATGTCGCCAAATACTTCGTTTCCTTCCTGAAAATGGAATCCTGCGGGAAGTGCACCCCCTGCAGGGAGGGGCTTTCACAGATGCTCCACATCCTGGAGCGAATTACCCACGGTGAAGGTGAAATCGAGGATGTAGAGAGGCTTGAAACGCTAAGTGAGCTTTTGAGCGATGCTTCCCTCTGCGGCCTGGGTAAAACCGCAGCCAATCCCGTTCTCTCTACGATTCGGTATTTCCGTAACGAATACGAGGAGCATATCCTGAACCACCGCTGCCCCGCAAAGGAGTGCAGGGGGCTGTTCCTCTACCAGATAGATGAAGAGACGTGCAGAGGATGCGGCATCTGTATAAAGAACTGTCCCGCCCTTGCCATTACAGGTGAAAGACGGGAGCTACATGTGAT
>CAZPCG010000163.1:0-5408 GCA_964584875.1 uncultured Spirochaetota bacterium | reverse complement strand
AATCCCCTGCACTACAGGGATGAGCGGAGAAACAGCGTGATGGAGGATGTGTTTCGTATCATCCCGAAGAGAGAACTGTTCAGACTCTCCGGGATGTTCATCCTCTCGATCATGGGGGTTTTCGGCCTCTACTACCTGAAGGAGGAGAAGGCTTCTGAGTACCTTTATGCCCATAAATTCCTCCTGATGCCGGACATATTCAACTATTTCCTCACCGGGGAGGTTTATAACGAGTACGCAAATGCAACGACACTCGCCCTTATAAATCAGAGGGAAAAGAGCTGGGAGGGTAGAATATTTCAAAAGCTGGATTTACCCATGGACATAACCGCTGAGATTGTTTTTCCGGGGACGCAGATCGGGAGCATTCAGGAGAAGGTCTTGCGAGACCTCGAAATACCATCGGTTCCGGTTATCGTTCCGGCAACACACGATACCGCCTCTGCGGTTGCAGGCATTCCTGTGAGTGAAAAGGGAAAGACGTGGGCCTTTCTCAGCATGGGAACATGGTGCGTGAACGGGATCGAGACCCCGGAACCCATTATAAGCGATGATGTTTTTTATGCCGGTTACGGGAATGAAGGAGACGCCAATGGGAAAAGCTTTCTTGCAAACAACATCACAGGGCTCTGGATCATTCAGCAGTGCAGGGAGAAGTGGATGAGGGAAAGCGGCAGGGATGTCCCCTGGGGTGAAATTGTCTCCGCTTCGGAAAAGGCAGAACCTTTCAATGCATTTATCGATGTAGACGACCCTGTATTTTCCACCGCACAGCATGACATGCCAGGGGTCATAGCTGAGTACTGCCTGAAGAATGGGCAAAAGGCTCCTGAGTCCATGGGGGAAACCGCCCGCTGCGTTTACGAGAGCCTTGCTCTGAAGTTCAGGAGGAAGTTTGAGGAGCTTGAAAAGTTCACAGGTAGAAAGATAGAGCTTCTCCATCTCGTCGGGGGTGGCACGAAAAACTATCTCCTCTGTCAGTGGACGGCCAATGTTATGAACCTTCCGGTTATTGCAGGACCAACCGAGACAACCGCAGTGGGGAATCTGCTGATGCAGCTGAAGGGCACCGGAGAGATACGAACCCTTGAAGAGGGCAGGGAGATTGCCCGCCGCTCAGCTGACCTTGCCTGTTATTACCCCAAAGATAGTGATGCATGGGAGGAGGCGTATCGGCGTTATGTGAAACTGCTCCGGCGGTAGCAAGCCAGGATACAAGGCTTGACAAGGCATGCTGTATAAGGTTATCCTTTTTCTGTCTAACCACGTTTTCGTTCGGGTAATGCAGGCCCTATGAATTAATCTCAATTGTGGTTTAAGGGGTGATATGCCAGGATCAGTCAGTCATATTGATAAATTGCGTCCTACATAAGATGTATGGTCGCAAAAATTCTCTGAGGAGAGGAGATCAATGCGCGTGAGTGGCTGGCTCATGCACCTTGCGGTAAGGGCGCTTGCAGAGTCGATGGATGTTCGATCCATGATACATCTGGTGAGGCGGCTCATCCCGAATTACGACATATACGAGCGGTCAGGATTTTCAAGCAACATTTCCATTCCCAACAAAGATGCCGCAAGCCAGATCGTGCGGGATGTGTGCGATCAGGATTTGATGCTTGATTTTATCATTCTGTTGATTGATATACATGAGACCGGGCTTGGTGGGAGAAGGTACAGGGTTCCTTACCTCCAGGAGATGCTCGGTGAGATAAGGAAGGCAGGTCTCCTCTACGATGAAGAATCGAAGATGTTCTTTGAAGACTCCCGCGTCAGGAGGACGCGAAACTGGGGCGTTCTCAGGGAGCATGAAGAGTACCTTTTCACCTTACTCCGGCTTGATATTGTTGGGAACTCATCCCTTGTGCGTGAAAATCCCGATGAAGTGATACAGGCCACTTACTCCGACCTCCGCAGCATTGTACAGATGGCAGCCGAGAAGCGGAACGGTCGTATATGGAAGTGGGAAGGGGATGGAGGGATTGTTGCATTCTACTTTTCCAGCAAGAACATCCATGCTGTCCTTAGCGCAATAGAGATCATTCATGAACTGCACTTATACAATGCGGTGAGATGTATATTGAATAAGCCCCTTCGGGTGCGGATTGCGGTGCACAGCGGTGCCTGCCAGTATTTGCACACTTACGACGATGTAAAGAGTGACGCCATTAAAAAGATAATGGAAATGGAGGAGAAGTACACGCAGCCCAACACCGTAACAATCAGCAAAACTGTGTTCAACATGGTGCACCAGGCGTTGCTGGAAATGCTCGAACCTGTGAATTATGGTGCAAATACCTCCTACTACACCTACAGATTGAAGTGGGAAGGATGAATGCTTATCATTGTGTTTTCTGACAGTGCGGGTATAAGGAATTCCTTTTCTGCCATAAGGAAAAGCAGGTCATACTCCCTTCAGTTCTATCCACCTTCGGAGTTAAGGGGGAGGTTGAAACAGAGTGAGAAAGGTGCATTCATCTATGTGGATATTTCCTCCTGGGATCCGGAGGAGAGGGAGGGAATCTTGAAGACCCTTTCCAGGTACAGGGGGCGCTTCTGTGGAATAATTGATAGGTCTGGCGCAGTGAAGGACCCTGCTTCGCTCTTTCACGATGGTGTTTCAGACTATGTCGGGAGAGCTGCCTTAAAAGGGGGGATTACCCCGGCTCGCATGAGGAGGGTTGCATCCTTTTGTTCCGGGTATGACAAACCAGATGCCGTATCAATAAAACATGCCAAAAGTGTTCCCACATCAGCCGTGGGTGCAAGGAAGAGAGAGCAACTCCTCTCAGGAAAAGACTGGAAAAAAATAAGAGACGGGCAGGAGTACACCTTCTGGTTCATGTACTTCGGGCTGGATCACCCCGAAGCACTGAAAGATACGCTCAGCGACTCGCAGTACAATACGGCAATTCAAGGCTTCAGATCGTTCATGGAGAGAATGGTTGCACAAGCTGAGGGGAGATTGTGGATATGGGATGAGTTTGGCGGCCTTGTGCTCTTTCCCTTCGACGGCAGAGGGTTTGAACCAGTCATCACCTGTTATCGTTTAGTCCTTTCGAGAAGGATTTACGGTATAGAGGCGCTTTCTTTTTATGTTCCCCTATCCTACCACATAGCACTCGATATAGGGAACATCATATACAGATGCAGGGGAAATACCGGCACCATTGTGTCGGGTGCCATAAACGATATATTCAATCTCGGAAAGAAATTCGTGAAACCGGGCAATTTCTGCATCACCGAGAGGGTGCTTCAGTATGTCCCTGAAGGATTGAAGAAGCGCTTTCTCCCAACCGATCAATTCCAGGGATGCAGGATCATGAGGATGAGGCTTCCCCTCTGAGCCTCTGGATGGAATCCGCATAGGAATTGGGTTGAATCTGATTCGGATATCTGTATAATTTCAGCTGGAATGTTATCACAGAAGTCTGTACAGCTCCGATGCGTTTGCGTAAGTAACACGATCGATGATGGAAAAAGCCTCTTCGATGTCCAGGAAACCATCCTCAACTTTTTCGCATAGAACCTTCGCAAGAACATGGCGGAATGCGAGCAGTGCGCCGTAACTCTCCTCCGACGACCATGTATCACACCCCCACATCAGGCGATCTGCCGTTCCCACTTCGATCAGTTCATGGAGGAGCCGTGCCGCTGCCGACTCCGAGATTATTGGCAGCCAGCAAAGATCGGCGTACGCATTCGGGTAGCGGTGAATCAATCCACCAATGTCGTCCGTCCAGGGGTAGCTGCCGTGAAAGAGTATGAACTTCGTGTCGGGGTTTTTTACAATTGCTTCCCTCAACTGCATTGCATTGGTCCTGTCAAGCTCACCCAATCCCGTATGGCACTGGAGTGGCAAATCAAGCTGGGCGGCAATCCTGCATATCTCAAAGAAGGTATAGTCCTGGAAGAGAACAACCTCCTCTCCTGATGCTTCCCTTCCGCTCCTCTGAAAGATTCGCTGCGCATCCAGCTTTGAGGTTTCCCTGAAGGCGAGGTTCCTGTCGTAAGCGAGTGCAGACTTCAGCGCCACACATCCCTCAGCCTTTTTTCGTCTTATTGTTTCCTCCATGAACGAGATGTACTCCTCGAGGCTTTTGACCTCCCTTTTGTAGCGCAGGAGTGCATTGTTCCCGTTGTGGTCTGCTGCTGCCCGGTCATAGCTGTAAAGGAACATGTTCACCCTGAAGGTCGGCGCAAAAAGCTCTGGGAGGTTATTGTTGCTCCCCGGGTCCCAGTACGCATCGAGTATGATCTTTTTGTACCTGCAATTTTTCTGGAGGATGTTCAGGTGGTGCTGGGGTTCGTGGTGGGATTTCTCGATCATCTTTGAGATAACAGACCAGTTATCAGGTGTGATTGGCTCATCGAAATTGTACAGCTCCTGCACTGCCTTCTGGAGCCAGACAAAGTACGACCTGGTGCGGACCATCCGGAGAAAATTGGCCCTGCTCTCCCTGCTGTCGTCGAACGCCACCCCGCACCAGCTCACGTAGCTATTTCTGAGAAGGGCATCGAGGTTGAAGCGTGCGAAATCCTCTCCCCCCATGTGGTGGGAGTGGGTGTTGATGATCTGCCTTGATGATATGTAATCGTAGAGTGCGGAGTATTGTTCACACCTGCCCATATGGCCTCCATTCTTTCCTTGAAATATACAATCACCCCACGCCCCTCGGGCTTTCTTGGGTCGAACACACCGAGGCACGGGAGATTTACCTGCGCCGTCCAGAGTGTTAAGCTGTGACTGTATTTTTCGGACGTTGAAAATTTTGTCTTTCAATATAATACCATAAACAGATCATTAACACCTCTTTAAGCGGAAAAAAGGCTTGACATGAGGGTTGTTATAAAGGATAATTTGTGAAAACATTTACATGAAAACATTTGCACCTATCAAATTCATGGATCTAAAAGTATTAAACAATGAAGGAGGTCACAAATGAGATTAAGAAAGAACAGGAAAGCAAGGAGATTGATGTACATCTCTGTTTGTATCATGGTTTGTATTTTTGCCGTAGCGCTGATTTTTGCCGGGGGTAAAAAAGCGAAGAAAGAAGAGAAGGTCATCACGATCCGGATATGGGACTGGCAGGCGGGACCGGCCTTTGATGGCGCCTTCGAGAAGATAAAGCCCGCTTATGAAAAACTGCACCCTAATATTCGAATTTCCCGAACCGGCTACAACCTCTCAGAGTGGGATGAGTTGATCAAGACCGCCCTGCTGAGTGGAGATCTTCCCGATCTGTTCGGGCTTTACCAGGGACCTCAGCTCTGGGAAGTGGCCGATACAGGAATCCTTTACGAATGGGACGATGCGATAAACGCTGATCCAGTATGGAAGGCTAACCTGGGAAAAACCTATGGGATGGGTGGAACTCTGGACCGTCGTGGCAAAACGGTTGCCCTGC
>CAZPCG010000162.1:1781-5416 GCA_964584875.1 uncultured Spirochaetota bacterium | reverse complement strand
AATGACACTTTACTTAATGCGTTTGTATTAATTCGATGGAGATTTATTATGGCTGAAAAGGTGGTGATGCTTGCCCTTTCCCCTACGATGGAAACCGGCACTATAGTCAAATGGATGAAGAGGGAGGGGGATGGCGTTCAAAGCGGGGAGGTTCTCTGCCATGTTGAGACCGACAAGGCCACAATGGAGTACGAGTCGGTGAACGAGGGTGTCCTTCTTAAGATCGCGGTGCCCGAGGGGAAGGAGGCAAAGGTCGGTCAGACCATTGCAGTTGTGGGGGAAAAGGGTGAGGACATATCTGAGCTGCTAGATGAGATAGAGACCGAAGCAGAAGCGGCTGCAGGGAGGCTCCCTGGTGAAGAAGAGGCCGCTGTAGTTTCAGGGAGGCTCCCTGGCGAAGAAGAGGCCACTGTAGTTGCAGGGAGGCCCCCTGGTGAAGAAGTGGCCGCTGTAGTTGCAGGGAGGCTCCCTGGTGAAGAAGAAGCCGCTGCCAGAGAACCAGAGGGTGGTGCACAGCTGGAGGAGGTGCAGGGGGCAAGGCTCCCGGGAGGTGTCAGGGCCTCTCCCATGGCAAGGCACCTTGCCGGGCATCACAGCATAGACCTGAGGCTCATCAGGGGGAGCGGACCAGGAGGACGCATCGTAAAGAGGGATGTGGAATCGCTTTTGGAGGGACACCCTGCAAAACCCGTGGTAACAAAAGCGGCGACGCCGAAACCTCAAGTAGCAGCAGTCGGGGTTGAGTCAGTAGCTGGAGCGCTGCCTGTGCTTCAGCGCGTACCGGTATCGGGGATGCGGAAGGCGATTGCCCGAAGGCTTGCCGAAGCCAAGTTCAGCGCCCCGCACTACTACCTTAAGACAGCCGTAAACGTCGAATCCCTTCTTGAAGCGAGAAAGGGAATCAATGCGCGGCTGAAGGATGAGAAACTCTCCTTCAACGCCTTTCTCATAAAGTTTGCGGCGGAGGCTTTGAGGCGACACCCGATGGTAAACGCAGGCTGGCAGGGTGATGCGATACTTCAGTTCGGCAGAGCCGACATCGGCCTTGCCGTTGCCCTTCCCGATGGCCTCATCGCTCCCATTGTGAGAGACTGCTGGAACAAGGGGATCGTCCAGATCGACAGTGAGCTTCGCACGCTCGTCGACCGGGCGCTTTCAAAAAAGCTCAGGCCTGAGGAGTACACAGGCGCCACCTTCACCATCTCGAACCTCGGTTCCTATGGCATTCAGGAGTTCACGGCGATCATCAACCCCCCCGGCTCTGCCATTCTCGCTGTCGGGGAGGCAAAACGCCAGCCGGCTGTCGGAGAGGATGAGCGTATAGTGGTGAGGACAACCATGGCGCTGACCCTCTCGTGCGATCACAGGGTCATTGATGGGGCAGTGGGTGCGCTGTTCTTGAAAGAGCTGCAGGGGATGATTGAAAATCCAGTAACTGCCCTGCTTTAATGTAAGCTCCAATCAAAGTTATGGTTTGTGTGACTAATCAGTACCTGATACAATCTTATATCAAGTAAAGAATAATAACGTCAAATTTCAATCTCCCCCTCACTTGAGTGAGGGGTTGGAGGGCACTTCCATGTCAAACCAGTATGATTACGATGTTGTCATCATCGGTGCAGGGCCCGGGGGATACGTAGCTGCGATCCGGGCTTCCCAGCTCGGGCTGAAAGCAGCGGTAATTGAAAAAGATAAGCCTGGCGGTGTCTGTCTCAACATAGGCTGCATTCCCTCGAAGGCGCTCATCCATCAGGCAGAGCTTTTTCGGTCCATCGAGGAGCTGAAGGCCCTCGGTGTTAAGGTGGACACGTCAGAGTTTGATTATGAAAAGGTCTGGCAGAAATCGAGGAAGGCAGCTGACGTGCTGTCCAGGGGAGTAAACTACCTGTTGAAGAAGAACAATGTGGAGCTCATCGCGGGCACGGCGGTTTTAAAAGGGCCCCATGAGGTTTCGGTTGATGGGAGCAGAACCGTCTCGGGAAAGAACATCATCATTGCAACAGGGTCGCGGCCCCGTCAGATACCGGGATTCACCTTTGATGAAAAGCGGGTGCTCTCATCAGACGGAGCGCTCATGCTCAAAAAGCTGCCGGAGAGCATCATCATCCTCGGCGGCGGATTCATCGGGGTTGAGTTTGCCCATATCATGAACGCTTTCGGAGTTGATGTTCACATCGTCGAGCTGCTTGAAAGGCTCCTTCCCCTCGAGGATGCAGAAGCCTCCGAAGTGCTTACCAGGTCCTTCAAGAAGCGGGGGATCAAGGTTTCAACCTCGACGAAGGCAGAGGCGCTTGAAAAGGAGAAAGGCGGCGTAAAGGTACAAATCGAGGCGCCCGAGGGCGGAAAATCTGAGCTTGAGGCGGAGATGACACTTGTCGTCGTGGGGAGGGCGCCGAACAGCGAGAACATCGGCCTCGAGAATGTGGGCATTACCCCCGGGAAGGGCTTCATACCAGTAGGTGATTACTACCAGACCACTGTTCCCTCGATATACGCAATCGGGGATGTGGTTGATACGCCGCAGCTTGCCCACGTCGCCACCAAGGAGGGGGAGATAGCGGTAGAGCACATGGCAGGGAAGAATCCCCCTCCAAAGGTAGATCTCAACTGCATTCCTTCAGCGGTGTACTGCGAGCCCCAGGTGGCAAGCTTCGGCTACAAGGAGCATCATGTTCGGGAGAAAGGCATACCCTATAAGAAGGCTGTTTTCCCCTACCGGGGGGCAGGAAAGTCCGTTGCGGTTGAGAAGCCGGATGGATTTGTGAAAGTCCTCTACGACCCTGAAACCTCCGAGATAATCGGTGCGCACATCGTAGGGCTTGACGCCACGGAGCTCATCCATGAAATTCTACTTGCCAAGTCAGCGGAGCTTCTGCCCGGGGACATCGCAGAGATGATACATGCCCACCCAACACTTTCTGAGGCGGTGATGGAGGCCATGCGTGCCGCCGAAGGATGGGCGATCCATGTATAGCGATATTTATTTAAAGTACCGATTATTATCCGGCACGGATAGTCAAAAAGAGAGTTGAGAGCATGAGGTCTGCCCAATTTTAAATTAACCTCACGAGCGCTTTTATAGATAATATTAATAAAAGCTAGAATGGTTTTATTTTCCTGAGGGGTTGAGGGTGATTACGTAGATGTAGAACTTTCATCCTCAACGATTAATAAAATCGAAAAAATGGTGGAGGCAAAGAGAAGAGGAATTGAGTCAAAGAAGATTAAAAAAGTTATTACAGAGCCATTATTACGATATCGTCTTACTATAGAAGCACTACCGGAATCTGGTTATTTAAGGGTTATGGATGAAAAATTATGTGCTATTAAAAGAAATGGCGAAGAAAAGCATCGTACTCCATTTTTAGAAAGGAAAGGAAACCGTATCCATCTTCGCATGGAGGGACAGGCACACCCTCTTTTTCATGAGATAGGATTGGATCATACTATTGTATCTACTGCGCTATATGAGCCACATTATCCACACATCAATGCTTTTAGTATGGAACTTGCCAATTGGCTAACCTATTACCTTGAGCCTAGAGATTTAATGAAAGAAAATGTCCCACTTGCAGAAATTGCCAATCCTGGTTCTTGAGGTGAGAACCTCGCTGCTCTTAAAACTGCGGTTAATG